>NZ_DBHKZA010000001.1:95438-170218 GCF_057314935.1 Achromobacter sp. | reverse complement strand
CAACCAGGCGGGTTTTTCTTTGGGATGGCGCCGGGCCGGGCCCGAAACGCTTAGTTCTTCTTCGCCATGTCGGCGGTGGTGGGCAAACCGTTGGCCACCCAGGCTTCGACGCCGCCGCGGTACCAATAGGCGGTCCAGCCGAGCGACCCGGCGCGCAACGCCGCGTTGTACGACGAACGGTCGTTCATGCTGGCGCCCACGAACACGACCGCCGCACGGCGATTGTTGTTCGCCTTTTTCAGCAGCCAGGCATCCAGGGCGCTTTGCAACTGGTCCGTGACACTGCCATCCGAGCCCGCATCGGCCAGGGGATAACCGATGGGCAGCGTATCGCGCAGCCCGCTGGTGTCGACGATCAGCAGATTACTGTCGTTCTTGATCATGCCGACCAGGTCACCGGTCGTGATCAGCTTGGCGCGGTTGATCTGGTTCGGCGTCGGACCCTTATACGGTGAGGGGAACAGCAGGAACGTGGCAGGCACGCCCATATCCTTGAGTTCGTCGATGGCGCTCGGCGGCATCCCCTGCCCCGGCGGCGATTGCCTGGGCTGCTGTTGCGGCTGCTGCTGCGGTTGTTGGGAAGGCGCCTTGCCGCCGCCTGCGGGCACGACTTCCCCGCCCACCGTGCCCATTTCGATGTCGGAGATCATCACCGCAATGTTCTCGATCAGCTCATAGCACATGGTGATCGAGCCTTCGCGCGGGCTGTACCAGGCGTTGAGCGTGCCACAGTCTTTGAACACCACGTTCACCGGCCTGGGCAACACATAGGTTTGCCCCAGCAGCTTGATGTTGGTCGAAATCGCGTCCGACAGGGCGCTGGCGAACAGATTGCCGATCTTGCGCTTGGACGGTTCGAAGACCACGTTGACCGGCGCGCCGGGCGCGTTGGCCGGCTGCTGGCCGTCGGGCGACCAAGTGCCGACACGGGTGTGCGGCGCCAGGATCTTGCGCCAGGCGCGGTTCTGCTTGTTGAATTCGTCGGCGCAACGCGCCTTGGTCCGGTCTTCCAGGCCCACGTGTTTGGCGACCGATTCGAACACGGCCGGATTGCCGCCATACATGATGCACAGCATGTTGCGAAAGCGCTTGAGGTCGCCCGTGTGCTCGTCCTGCCAGGCCGACGATTCGGACGCCCCGCGCTTTTCCGCCAGCTTGCCGCTGTAATACCACTGCAAGGCGGCGTAGGTCGCGGCGTCACGCGCCATGGTGTTCGAGTCTTCGTCCGCCGACGGGTACATCGTCGGCTCGACAATCTGCAAGGCGGCGTAGATATCCACCGCATCTTCTTCGGCGCCCGTGGACGGCAATTCCAGTTCGCCGATCAACGCATGGCCGAACTCATGCATGAAAATGCTGCGCATGATGCCGACGTACACCGATACGATACGCATCGTGTCGCCGCCAAAACGCGGATACGGACCGGCGCCGGCCAAGCCGGAGCCGCCCGAATTGTTGGGTGCCGGGGCCGCGGCAGGCGGCTGCGTGCCCTGCGGCGCGCTGGCGCCGCCACCCGCGCCCCCCCCTCGCGGCGGCAAGCCGGCAGGTTGCGGAGCCGGCGCGCCAGCGCCGCTGCGCGGGGGCAAGCCGCCGCCTTGTTGCGCAGGCGCGCCCTGCCGGGGCGCCAGGTCGGTATTGATCGAAAAGTCCGCGATGCCGAACGTGCCCACGTCGTACGCCATGATGCCGATATCGCCGCCCACGGCGGAAGAATCGGTCACGTCGCCGATGATCTTGCCGTTCACGATGAACCGCGCTGCGCCCGGCAACTCGACCACCTTGATGCGGTCAGAGCCATCCAGCTTGGCCAGGCTGGGCACCGTGGCGATATCGCGGCGCTTGTCGCCTTCCAGACAGAACAGGATGGTGTTCTTGTCGGCGGTGATCTCGATCAGGCACAAGCCCTTGGTGGCGCGATTGTTCAGCGCCACGCCAATGGAAGCCTTGGGATTCTGGGAATTGACGACGACGTTCACATCGGTGACGCGGCCCTGCTCGGGCGCAGGACCTACGCGAAGATAAAGCGTCTGTTCGCTGCCCGGCGTGGCGGGATTGCGCAGCGTGAACCAGCCGTCCTGCACCTCCCCCGTCCAGCCTTGCAGCATTTGCTGTCTTACAACGTTCGCCAGGGGACCCAGCTGTTGTTCAAACTCGGCGTGTGCGGGCGCACTGAGTGCAACTAGGGCCGAAAACAGGGCGACGCCGCGTAAACGCATCTGAATGTCTCTTGGTGGGCAGATTGAGGTGCGCAGGATATTCCAGATCAATCTGACCCGCTTATTCATTTGTTAAAGATGTATATCAAAGTAAAAGCCCCGGATTACCGGGGCTTCGTCAGCGGGGAGGTGTCGTCGATTGGCGACACGCGACATCACGAGTCCGCGCGCGCCAGCAGCGCCACGACCGTCGCCGCGATGCCTTCCTTGCGGCCTAGATATCCCAGCCCTTCGTTGGTCTTTGCCTTGATGTTGACCTCGGTTTCGGCAAGGCCCGTATCCGCGGCGATGTTCTTCACCATGGCGGGCGCATGCGGGCCGATCTTGGGCGCCTGCGCGTGCAGCGTCGCATCGATGTTCACGGGCACCCAGCCCGCGCGGCGCACCCGCGCCATCGCCTCGCGCAGCAGCACACGGCTGTCCGCGCCCTTGAATGCGGGATCGGTGTCGGGGAAGTGCCGGCCGATGTCGCCCAGGCCCGCCGCGCCCAGCAGCGCATCGGTGATCGCGTGCAACAGCACGTCCGCATCGGAATGCCCCAGCAGGCCATGCGTGTGCGGGATCGTGACCCCGCCGATGATCAGCGGGCGGCCTTCGACCAGCGCGTGCACGTCAAAGCCCTGCCCGACGCGAAAAGGAATGCTCATAGCCATTTTTCCATCAGTTCGAAATCATCCGGCCACGTCACCTTGAAATTTCGCAAGGCGCCCGGAACCAGCAACGGCGCGTACCCGGCGGCCTCGAGGGCCGACGCCTCGTCGGTGACGGTCACGCCATTCACGGAGGCCGCCGTCAGCGCATCGCGCAGCACGCCGGCCCGAAACATCTGCGGCGTCTGCGCCAGCCACAATCCATTGCGGTCCAGGGTGCGCTCCACCCGCTCGTGCCCACCCTTGACCGTATCGGCCACGGGCAATGCCAGCAGGCCGCCCACCGGGTCGGCCAGGCAGGCGTCGATCAGGCGGCGCAGCGCGGCTTCCGGCAGGCCGGGACGGGCCGCATCATGGACCAGCACCCAGGCATCGTCGGCCACGCCGCTGTCTGCCAGCGCGCCGGCAACGGTGTCGGCCCGCGTCGTGCCGCCGCAGGCCCGCCACACTGTCCGGGGCAGACCGGCCAGAGCCGCGTCCACCCACCCGTCGCCCGGCGTCACGGCCACGCGCACTTGGGACACCCGGTCGTCGGCCAGCAGCGCGCGCACCGCATGGCGCAACATCGGCTGTCCGGCCAATGGACGATATTGTTTGGGCACGGCCTGCGCGCCAGGCTGGCTGGCACGGGCGCCGACACCCGCGGCGGGAACGATCGCAATGATTGAGTCAGACATGGTGCGGTGATTTTATAATCTTCCGCTTGATGCCTGCTCCCACCCTGATGCCCACCCCCACTTCCCCCGCCACCGCCGCGCCGCCCGTCCCGGCGACCGCCCCTACCCTGTCCGCGCTGAAACCCGGCGCGCGCTATGCGCAGCCCCGCCCGCCGGGCTCGGGAGACGCCTGGTTGCTGGCGGATCTGGCAAGGCAGGCGGCCGCGCCGGTGGTCATCCTGACGGCCGAGCCGGTGGAGGCCCAGCGCCTGGCGGAAGAGATCCAGCTGTTCGCCCCGGACCTGCGCGTGCGCCAGCTACCCGACTGGGAAACGCTGCCCTATGACGCGTTTTCGCCACACCAGGATCTGATTTCCCAGCGCCTGCACACCCTGCATTCGCTGATGATGAAGACGGTGGACGTGCTGACCGTGCCGATCACCACCGCGCTGTACCGGCTGGCACCTCCGTCGTTCCTTGCTGCCTACACGTTCTCGTTCAAGCAGAAAGACAAGCTGAACGAGGCCGCCCTGCGCGCGCAACTGACGCTGGCCAACTACAACCACGTCACCCAGGTGACCGCGCCGGGCGAGTTCTGCCTGCGCGGCGGGCTGATCGACCTGTTCCCCATGGGATCGGCGGTGCCCTACCGGCTGGACCTGTTCGACGACGAGATCGAGACCATCCGCAGTTTCGACGTGGACACGCAACGCAGCCTGTACCCCGTGCGCGAGGTCCAGCTGCTGCCCGGCCGCGAATTCCCGATGGACGAGGATTCGCGGACCCGCTTCCGCGCGCGCTTTCGCGAAATATTCGAAGGCGATCCGTCCCGCGCCCTGCCCTACAAGGACATCGGCAACGGCATCCCGTTTGCCGGCGTCGAGTACTACCTGCCGCTCTTCTTCGAGGAAACGGCGACGCTCTTCGATTACCTGACCGCAGGGACCGTCACCGTCACCGTCGGCGATATCGACGACGCGATCCAGCGTTTCAATCACGACACGTCCAGCCGCTACGGCTTTCTGAAAAGCGACCGCGAGCGTCCGGTGCTGCCGCCGTCCGCGCTTTTCCTGGACAGCGAAACGCTCTACACCCGCCTGAAGGAATTCCGCCGCCTGTCGCTCACCGCCGGCGAGCCGCACCCCGACTTCCGCGCGGTGCCCGACGTCAGCGTGGCGCGCCGTTCGGACGATCCGATCGCCAAGCTGCGCGCGCTGGTGCAAACGCGCCAGACCCGCGTGCTGCTGTGCGCGGACTCCGCCGGCCGGCGCGAGACCCTGGTGCAGATGCTGAACGAGTTCGGCGTCACGCCTGACGCGCAACCGGACACCATCGAAGCCTTCCTGGCGTCCGACGCGAATTTCGGCATCGTCGCCGCGCCGCTCGCCACCGGCTTCGGGCTGCCGCAGGCCAATCTGGCCTTCCTGACCGAAAACGACCTGTACCCTGGCCTGGCCAACACCGGGCGCCGCGGCAAGCGCGACCAGGAGCGCGCCAGCAACGTCGAAGCCATGGTGCGCGACCTGTCCGAACTGCGCGCCGGCGACCCCGTCGTCCATGCGCAGCACGGCATCGGCCGCTACCATGGCCTGGTCAACATGGACATGGGCGAAGGCGAGATGGAGTTTCTCCATCTTGAATACGCCAACGGCAGCACTCTGTACGTGCCCGTCTCGCAGCTGCACGTGATCGCCCGCTACAGCGGCGCCGATCCGGAAGCCGCGCCGCTGCACCAGTTGGGCTCCGGCCAATGGGACAAGGCGCGCCGCAAGGCCGCGAAGCAGGTGCGCGACACCGCGGCAGAGCTCCTGGCGCTGTATGCGCAGCGCGCTGCGCGCGAAGGCTTCGCCTTCAACCTGCCGCTGAACGACTACCAGGCGTTTGCCGAAGGTTTCGGCTTCGAAGAGACGCCCGACCAGGCCGCTGCCATCGAGGCCGTCCTGGCGGACATGACGTCGGGCCGCCCCATGGACCGGCTGGTGTGCGGCGACGTGGGCTTCGGCAAGACCGAAGTGGCGCTGCGCGCGGCCTTCCTGGCGGTGGCCAACGGCAAGCAGGTCGCCCTGCTGTGCCCCACCACCCTGCTCGCAGAGCAGCACGCCCAGACCTTCTCGGACCGCTTCGCGGACTGGCCGGTGCGTGTGGTGGAACTGTCGCGCTTCCGGTCGGCCAAGGAAGTGGCGGCCGCCATCGAAGGCATCAACGACGGCCGGGTCGACATCGTCATCGGCACGCACAAGATCCTGTCCAAAGATGTGAAATTCAAACGTCTGGGACTGGTCATCATCGACGAAGAGCACCGCTTCGGCGTGCGCCAGAAGGAAGCGCTGAAGGCGCTGCGCGCCGAAGTGGATGTGCTGACGCTGACCGCCACGCCCATCCCGCGCACGCTCGGCATGTCGCTCGAAGGCATCCGCGACTTCTCCGTCATCGCCACCGCGCCGCAAAAGCGCCTGGCGATCAAGACGTTCGTGCGGCGCGAAGACGGCAGCACCCTGCGCGAAGCCCTGTTGCGCGAACTCAAGCGCGGCGGCCAGTGCTACTTCCTGCACAACGAAGTCGAGACCATCCACAACCGCCGCGCCCGCCTCGAAGAGCTGGTGCCCGAGGCCCGCATCGCGGTCGCCCACGGCCAGATGCCCGAGCGCGAGCTGGAACAGGTAATGAAGGGCTTCTACCAGCAGCGCTACAACGTGCTGCTGTGCACGACCATCATCGAAACGGGCATCGACGTGCCCAGCGCCAACACCATCGTGATCCACCGCGCCGACCGCTTCGGGCTGGCCCAGCTGCACCAGTTGCGCGGCCGCGTGGGGCGTTCGCACCATCAGGCTTACGCCTACCTGCTGACGCCGGGCGAGGACGCCATCACGACCAACGCCAAAAAGCGCCTGGAAGCGATCCAGGCCATGGAGGAGCTGGGTTCCGGCTTCTACCTGGCCATGCACGACCTGGAGATCCGCGGCACGGGCGAAGTGCTGGGCGATTCGCAATCGGGCAACATCCAGGAAGTGGGCTTCTCGATGTACAACGAGATGCTCAACGAGGCCGTGCGCGCTCTGCGCGCCGGTGAAGAACCCGACCTGGACGCGCCCTTCAACCTGGCCTGCGAAGTCAACCTGCATGCGCCCGCGCTGCTGCCGTCGGACTACTGCGCCGACGTGCATGCGCGCCTGGGCATCTACAAGCGCCTGGCCCACGCCGCCGACGAGGACGATCTCATCCACATCCAGGAAGAACTGATCGACCGCTTCGGCAAACTGCCCGAGGCCGCGCAGACGCTGCTGACCACGCACCGCCTGCGCCTGGCCGCGCAACCGCTGGGCATCGTCAAGATCGACGCCAGCGAAACGCAGGCCCTGCTGCAATTCGGCCCGAAAACTACGGTCGATCCCGGCCGGATCATTGAACTTGTGCAACGCCAACGCAACATCAAACTGGCTGGACAGGATAAATTGCGGATTGAGATCAAGGCCGCGCAGATCGCCGCCCGCGCCGACGCCGTGCGCGTCGTGCTGCGCGCCTTGAAGTGAACCCGCCAACCTTCGCAACTTTATGACTACCCATCACCTTGTCGTCCAATCTCCCGGCCTGACCATCGAACACGCGGAACAGCTGGCTGCCCTGGCGCAAGCCCAGGGCGTGGCACGCATCAGCAACACCGCCGCCCGTCTGCTGGACGTGCAGCATGACGCCCTGACCCGCGCGGAAGTCGTCGCCTGGGCCGAACGCAACGGCGTGGACGTGGCCTTTCTGCCTGCCGGCCTCAAGCTGTCGCAATGCAAGGTGCTGGCGATGGACATGGATTCCACGCTGATCAACATCGAATGCATTGATGAGATCGCCGGCGTGGTGGGCGTGAAAGACAAGGTGTCCGAGATCACCGAAGCCGCCATGCGCGGCGAGATCAAGGACTTCGCGGAAAGCCTGCGCCGCCGGGTCGCGCTGTTGAAAGGCGTGCCGGCCGAAGCGCTGGAACAGGTCTATGTGGAAAAGCTGCGGCTGAACCCGGGAGCCGAACGCCTGATCAGCACCGCGCAGGCGGCAGGCATCAAAGTCCTGCTGGTCTCAGGCGGCTTCACCTTCTTCACCGACCGCCTGCGCGAACGGTTAAAGCTCGACAGCGCGCACGCCAACACGCTGGAGATCGACAACGGCTTGTTGACCGGTCAGGTCGTGGGCGACATCCTGGATGCCTCCGCCAAGGCGGTCTACCTGCGCGAGTTCGCCCGCACGCATGGCGCCACGAAAGAGCAGATCATCGCGATGGGCGATGGCGCCAACGACCTGCTGATGCTGGGCGCCGCGGGCTTCCCGGTCGCCTATCACGCCAAGCCGCTGGTGCGCGAACAGACCCGCTTCGCGTTGAACGTGACGGGCCTGGACGGTGTGCTGAACTGGTTCGAAAGCTGACCGGCCGCAGACAGGCGGCATCGTCGCCATGAAAAAAAGCCACCTTGCGGTGGCTTTTCTCATTGCGGCGCCGGATCAGTACCGGACCTTCAGCGACAGCAATGCCGCGCGACCCGTGCCCAGTGCGGCATAGTGCGCCGCATAGGCCTTGGTGTAGTACGTTTCGTCGAACAGGTTCAACACGTTCAACTGCGCCGAGAAGTGCTCGTTGAATTCGTAGCCTGCCATGGCGTCGAAGCGCCAGTATGACGGCACCCAGCGCGCCTTGGGCGTGCCGTCGGCGTTGCTGGAGGCGTCCGCATTGCCGAACTGCTTGTCCACGTAATAGGCGCCGCCGCCGACCGTCAGCTTGGGCAAGACCTTGTAGGTCGTCCACAGGCTGAAGGCGTTGCGCGGCGTGTTGGGCAGGTCCTGCCCCACGGCGCCGCTGTTGTAGGCGCCCTTGGTCACTTCGCTGTCCATGAAAGTGTAGCCGCCGAACACGTTCCACTTGGGCGTGATGTTGCCCGAGAAGCCCAGTTCGATGCCGCGCACCTTGGCCTCGCCGACTTGCGCCACCTCCGTGGCGGACACGGCCACGCTCGTGTTCTTGCGAATGTCGTGGAATGCTGCCGCGGACAGCGTCAGACGGTCGTCGAACACCTGCCACTTGGTGCCCAGTTCAACCGTGCGGCTCTTTTCGGGCTCGAGCGACGAGCTCGTGATCGACGCGGCATCGCTGATGGCGCCGGCCGCGATGGCGGACGGCGTGGACGACGTGCCGTACGTGGCATAGATCGTGCCATTGGGCACGGGCTTGTAGGCCAGGCCCACCTGATAGTTGAACAGGTTGTCTTCGCGGCTGGTGCTGTAGAACGCGGGCGTGGAGGCCGGATCGTTGCGGCCCTTCGCGATGTTGCTGCCGCTGGTACGGTAGTTGTCCCAGCGCGCACCCAGGCTGGCTTGCCATTGCTCGTTGAACTTGATGGTGTCGAAGCCGTAAAACGCCACCGTATCCGTGTTGTAGCGGGCCGGATTGTCGGCGCGGGTCAGGTGGCCGGTATAGTCGGTGCCCGGATCCGGATTCCACAGAGACGCGCACAGGGCCGGGTTGGACAGGTCGGTCGCACTGACCTTGCACGCCATCGGGCCGTTGGCGATGCTTTGGGTATAACTGTCCTTGTCCTGCTTGATGTTGCTGTATTCGAAGCCCAGGTCGAACGTGTGCTTCAAGCTGCCGGTGTCGAATTCACCGGTCAGGTCCGTCTGATTGGCGAAGCTCTTGGTGACGTAGTAGCCCGACTTCAGCGCGCGGTAGACCAGACCGTTGGGCACGTTGCCCTTGCTGTCGTCCGGGTTGGTGGCGGCGAAATCGGTCGTGCCACGGCCATAGCGGGTCACGTTGCGCAGTTGTAGCTTGTCCGAGAAATCGTGCTGGAAATCGACGGTCGCGACGTCATCGCGCGTGCTCATGAAGTCCCGGCCTTTGAGGCCGTAGAACGTCTTGCGGCTCACGCCCATCGTCTCCGTCACCGGCTGGCCCGTTTTCGGGTCATACGGGATGGAGTAATCCGGCATGCTGTCGTCTTGGTAGTGGTAGTAGCTCAGCGTGATGCGGGTTGGCGTACCCACGCCCAGCATCAGCGACGGCGCCACGCCCCAACGCTCGAAATTGACGGCATCGTCGCGACCAGGCACATCGCCCTTGTTGCCCATCACGTTCAGGCGGAACGCCGCCTTGTCGGCCAGGCGCCAGTTGCTGTCGATCGTGGCGCGGTAGTTGTTATCCGTGCCGATCTGGGCCGTGGCTTCGGTGAAGTCCGTCGCTTTGGGCGCCTTGCTGACCATGTTGATGCTGCCGCCCGCGCCGCCACGGCCGGAATACACCGAGTCCGGGCCCTTGATCACTTCCACCTGTTCGAGGTTGAAGGTGTCGCGCACTTGGGTGCTTGAATCGCGGATGCCGTCCAGGAACAGGCTGCCCGCGGCATTCTGGCCACGGATGATCGGCAGGTCGCCGCCCGGGCGGCCGCCTTCGCCCGCGCCGAACGTGATGCCCGGCGAATTGCGGAGCACGTCCTGCAGCGTGGAGGCAGCCTGGTCCTGGATCACCTGTTTCGGCACGACTTGCACCGTGCGCGGCGTGTCCAGCAGCGGCGCGGTCATCTTCGGCGACGGCACCGTGCTGGTCTGGTAGGAAGACCCTTCGCCTTCCACCCGTACCGGGGCAAGCTGCGTCACGCCCGAATCCGCGGACTGCGCGGCGGCGTAGGGGCTGATGAACAGGGCGGGCGCGGCGATGGCGGCGGCCAGCGAGGTAGTGAGCGTATTCAGCGAATACGAATCTTGGGGCTTCAAACCAGCTTCTCCAGAATATGAATAGCAACGATTCTTGTTTTTTTACCGGTTGCGATTTTGATCCTGCTCACTGAATGAAACCTGAATGAAAGCAATTGCCTCACGTTAAAGATGAAAAAACAACACTTATAGCCGCACGTTCGTTATTAATCATGCTTTATAACGGAACTTAACGGTGACGGATGATGCGGCTTCATGAGCGCAGTGGCACGCATGCGATGTCCACGCGGACATGCCTGGAAGCGCCGCCACGCGCTTTGGAGGACGATCAAGCACATTTCACGGACGCAAAAAAAAACGCCCCTGACGGGGCGTTTGGCGGCTTGGCGGGCCTTCAGGTGCGCAAGCGGGGATGCCGTTTGAACAAGTAGCGGTACACGAAGCCCGGATAGGCCAGCACCAGGAACAAGCTCAGGGTAATCGCGTAGAACTCCCACGTCTGGGCAAAGCGGTTGCCCAAGGTGGATTCGAACGCAAAGCCCAGCGCGCCAACGATGGCGTAGAACACCAGCACTTCAAGCAGACGCAGCCAGAACGGTTTGACGGCGGCCTCCCCGCCCTGCTTCCAGGGCAGGACGGCGAATACCCGTTCCGTCAGGAACGGGAGGTTCGCGCTGACCAAGGCCAGCGCGATCAACAGCCATACCGCCAGCGTCTGGTTCATGGCTGGTATCCGCTTACAGGCTCAGCGACGAACGGATGGCCTGGACGCACAGCGCCATCAGGCCGCCCGGCAGCAGGCCCAGCACCAGCATCATGGCGCCGTTGATCGACAGCAGGCCGCGCTGGCCGCAGGTGGCGGCGATCGGTGCTGCGTTGGCCGCCGGTTCGTCGAAGTACACGACCTTGACGACACGCAGGTAGTAGAACGCGCCGATCAGCGAGAACAGCACTGCGATCACGGCCAGGGTCACGTGGCCGGCGCTGATCAGCGCTTGCAGCACGGCCAGCTTGGCGTAGAAGCCCACCAGCGGCGGAATGCCGGCCAAGGAGAACATCAGCAACAGCACGATGGCGGCATGCCACGGGCTGCGGCGGTTCAGGCCCTTCAGGTCGTCGATCTGCTCGCACTCGAAGCCCTGGCGCGACAGCAGCAGCACGATGCCGAAGCTGGCCAGCGTGGTCAGGACGTAGGTCAGCATGTAGAACAGCGACGCGCCATAGGCGGCCGAGGCCAGTTCCGGCTTGCCCGCGACGGAACCCGACATCAGGCCCAGCAGCACGAAGCCCATGTGCGAGATGGTCGAGTAGGCAAGCATGCGCTTGAAGTTGGTCTGCGCAATGGCGGTCAGGTTGCCGATAGCCAGCGACAGCACGGCCAGGATCATCAGCATCGGCTGCCAGTCGGCGGCCAGGCCATGCAGGCCGTCCACCAGCAGGCGCAGCGTGATGGCGAAGGCAGCCAGCTTGGGCGCGCCGCCCAGGATCAGCGTGACCGCGGTCGGCGAACCCTGGTAGACGTCCGGCACCCACATGTGGAACGGAACCGCACCGAGCTTGAACGCCAGGCCCGACACCAGGAACACGATGCCGAACACCAGCGCCATCTTCTCCGCCTTGCCGGCGGCGATGACCTTGGAGATTTCAGCCAGGTCAAGATGACCCGTGGAACCGTAGACCATCGACATGCCGTAGAGCAGGAAGCCCGAGGCCAATGCGCCCAGCACGAAGTACTTCATGGCGGCTTCGGTGGCCACGACGTCGTCGCGACGCAGGGCGATCAGCGCGTACAGCGCCAGCGACATCAGTTCCAGGCCCAGGTAGATCGAGATCAGGTTCCCGGAGGAGATCATGACCATCTGGCCCAGCAGCGCAAACAGCGTCAGGACATAGAGCTCGCCGCCCTTGAGCATGTCGCGGACCTGCGCATAGACGCGGCCGTAGACAAGCGTGGCGCCCACGGCGATGTAGGACGCGATCTTGAGCAGGTGCGACAGTTCGTCGGTGACGTACAGCCCGTGGAACGTCGCGCCCGCGACGCCGTTCTTCCATTGCACGGCCGACACGACGGTCAGCACGCCCAATGCCAGCAGGGTCAGCAGGAACGTCGGCTTGCGCTCAGGGTGATTGCTGACCGCGTCGACGAGCAGGATAGCCAGGCCGAAAACCAGCAGAAGGATTTCCGGTGTCGCCAGGGCGAAATCGATTTGGGATTGCATCATTGTCTTGTCTTACAGTTTCGAGACGGCAACGTGTTGCAGCAGGGCCTCGACCGACACGTGCATCACGTCGGTGAAGGGCTTGGGATAGATCCCCATGTACAACACGGCGATCGCCATCACGCCAAGAATCACAAATTCGCGGCGGTTGATATCGGTCAGTTCGCGCACATGGTCATTGGCGATGTCGCCCAGGACCACGCGCTTGACCATCCACAGCGAATACGAAGCACCCAGGATCAGGGCGGTAGCCGCCAACAGGCCGATCCAGAAGTTGTGCTCGACCGCGCCCATGATCACCATGAACTCGCCGACGAAACCGCTGGTGGCCGGCAGGCCGCTGTTGGCCATCGAGAACAGGATGAAGAACGTGGCGAAGCGCGGCATCACGTTGACCACGCCGCCGTAGTCGGCGATGCGGCGCGAGTGCATGCGGTCGTACAGGACGCCGATACACATGAACATGGCGCCGGACACGAAGCCGTGCGAGATCATCTGCACGATGGCGCCTTCGACGCCGGCCGTGTTGAAGATGAAGAAGCCCAGCGTCACGAAACCCATGTGGGCAACCGACGAGTAAGCCACCAGCTTCTTCATGTCTTCCTGGATGATCGCCACCAGGCCGATGTAGATCACCGCGACGAGCGACAGCGTGATCATCAGGCCAGCCAGGCTGTGCGAAGCGTCCGGCGTGATCGGCAGCGAGAAGCGCAGGAAACCATAGGCGCCCAGCTTCAGCATGATCGCGGCCAGCACGATGGACCCGCCCGTAGGCGCTTCAACGTGAACGTCCGGCAACCACGTGTGAACCGGCCACATCGGCACCTTCACCGCAAAAGCCGCCAGCAGCGCCACGAAGATCAGGATCTGCTCGGTCTGGCCCAGCTTGACCTGGTGCCAGGTCAGGATGTCGAACGAACCACCCGAGGCGTGCCACAGGTAGATGAACGCGATCAGGGTCAGCAAAGAACCCATCAGCGTGTACAGGAAGAACTTGAATGCCGCGTAGATGCGGTTGTCGCCGCCCCACGCGCCGATGATGATGTACATCGGGATCAGCGTGGCTTCGAAGAACACGTAGAACAGCATGCCGTCCAGCGCGACGAACACGCCCACCATCAGACCCGACAGGATCAGGAAAGCGGCCATGTACTGTGCCACGCGGCTGGTGATGACTTCCCAGCCGGCCAGCACCACGATGATGGTGATGAACGCGGTCAGGAGGACGAACCACAGCGAAATGCCGTCGATGCCCAGGTGGTAGTTGACGTTGAAGGCTTCAATCCACGAAGCCTTCTCCACAAACTGCATGGCGGCCGTGGTGTTGTCAAAACCGGTGTAGAGCGGAATCGTGACGAGGAAACCGGCGACGGCGCCGGCGAGCGACAGGCCGCGCGTCAGACCGGGACGGTCGTCACGGCCCACCGCCAGCACCAGCAGGCCGAATACGATCGGGACAAAGATCGCAAGCGTGAGCCAGGGGAAAGTGTTGGATGCCATCTCGCTTGCCATCATTGGGGAATCAGCACAAAGAAAGTCACCAGCGCCATGATGCCGATGATCATCGCGAACGCGTAGTGATAGATGAAGCCGGACTGCAGGTGGCGGCTGACCGCAGCCACCCAGCCCACCACGCGGGCGCTACCGTTGACCAGCAAACCGTCGATGATGCCGCGGTCGCCGGTATTCCACAGGCCACGGCCCAGGGCGCGCATGCCGCGAGCGATGATCTGCTCGTTGACCCAGTCCACGTAGTACTTGTTCTCAAGCACCTTGTTCACGCCAGACAGGCTGGACTTGATCGCGGCCGGAACCTTGGGGTTGATCAGGTAGCAGTACCAGGCGATGACGAAACCTGCCACGACCAGCCAGAACGGCAGGGTCTGGAAGGCATGCAGGCCATAGGCGACCCAACCGTGCCACTCTTCGTTCAGTTCGTGCATGGCCGGATGCTGCGGCAGCACCGTGATCACGCCGTTGAAGAACTTGCCGAACAGCATCGGGTCGACCGCCCAGGCGCCGACCAGCACCGACGGGATCGCCAGCAGGATCAGCGGCAGCGTGACCACCCACGGCGACTCATGCGGCTTGCCGCCATGATGGCCGTGGCCGTGATCATCGTGACCGTGGTCGTCATGGGCATGGTCGTCGTGGCCGTGGCCGTGGTCGCTGGTGTCGAAGCGTTCCTTGCCGTGGAAAACCAGGAAGTACACGCGGAACGAGTACAGCGACGTGACGAACACGCCGATCAGCACGGCGTAGTACGCGAAGCTTGCGCCCCACACATTCGCGTGCCCGGCGGCCTCGATGATGTTTTCCTTCGAGTAGAAACCCGAGAAGAACGGCGTGCCGACCAGTGCCAGCGTGCCCAGCAGGAAGGTGATCCAGGTGATGGGCATGTACTTGCGCAGGCCGCCCATGTTGCGGATGTCCTGGTCGTGGTGCATGCCGATGATGACCGAACCCGCGCCCAGGAACAGCAGCGCCTTGAAGAACGCGTGGGTCATCAAGTGGAAAATCGCCACCGAGTAGGCCGATGCGCCGAGCGCCACGGTCATGTAGCCCAGCTGCGACAGCGTGGAGTACGCGACAACGCGCTTGATGTCGGTCTGGATGATGCCCAGGATGCCCAGGAACAGTGCGCCGATGGCGCCGATCACGATGATGAACGACAGCGCCACGTCCGACAGTTCGAACAGCGGCGAGAAGCGCGCGACCATGAAGATGCCGGCCGTCACCATGGTGGCGGCGTGGATCAGCGCGGAGATCGGGGTCGGGCCTTCCATCGAGTCGGGCAGCCAGGCGTGCAGGGGGACCTGGGCCGATTTGCCCATGGCGCCGATGAACAGGCAAATACACGCCACCGTCAGCAGCATCCAGTCCGAACCCGGCAGGGTCATCGTGGCCAGCTTGTCGGCTTGGGCGAACACTTCGCCGTAGTGCATCGTGCCGGCGTACGCGAACAGCAGGCCGATGCCCAGCACGAAGCCGAAGTCGCCGACGCGGTTGATCAGGAACGCCTTCATGTTGGCGAAGATCGCCGTCGGGCGGGTGTACCAGAAACCGATCAGCAGGTACGACACCAGGCCCACTGCTTCCCAGCCGAAGAACAGCTGCACCATGTTGTTCGACATCACCAGCATCAGCATGGAGAACGTGAACAGCGAGATGTACGAGAAGAAGCGCTGGTAGCCGGGATCATCCGCCATGTAGCCGATGGTGTAGATGTGCACCATCAGCGACACGGAGGTCACCACGACCATCATCATGGCCGACAGCGGATCGATCAGGAAGCCGATTTCCAGCTTGGTCTGGCCGATGAGGCTCCAGGTGTAGACCGCGCCGTCAAAGCGCAGGCCGTTCAGCACGTCGGCCAGCACCACCACCGAACCGATGGCGGAGATGAGCACGCCCAGGATGGTGATGACGTGGGACGCGCGACGGCCGATGGGACGGCCCAGGAAGCCGGTGCCGAAAAGGCCCGCGAGAATTGCTCCGGCCAGCGGTGCCAGCGCGATGAGCAAGTAGAGATTGGGTGAGCTAGACATTTTCTTCCAATACCCCGTCAGCCCTTCAGGCGATCGAGTTCGTCAACGTTGATCGTGTTCAGGTTGCGGAACAGCAGCACCAGGATGGCCAGGCCGATCGCCGCTTCAGCGGCGGCCACGGTCAGGATGAAGAACACGAACACCTGGCCGGCGGTGTCGCCGAACCAGCTGGAGAACGCCACGAAGTTCATGTTGACGGCCAGGAGCACGAGCTCGATGGACATCAAGAGAATGATCAGGTTGCGGCGGTTCAGGAAGATGCCGAAGATCCCGATGGCGAACAGGATCGCCCCGAGGATCAGATAGTGGGCCAGCGTCAGCGTCATTCTTTTTCTCCTTGGGGCGCAGCGGCAACGCCGTTCGCGGCGTCGCGCTTGGCCTGGGCACGGTCGCTCTGGGCGGGCATGTCCACCATGCGGAAACGATCCTTCGAACGGACGCGCACGGCGGCCACGGGGTCGTTGTACTTCACGTCGCGGCGGCGGCGCAGGGTCAGCGCGATCGCGGCGACCATACCCACCAGCAGCAGCGCGGCGCCGACTTCAATGGCGTAGACATACTGCGTGTACATCACTTCGCCGAGCGCGCGGGCGTTGTTGTAGTCGCCGGCGACCGGGGCTTGCGGGCCCGAGCCGTACCAGGTGGAACCCAGCACGAACGACATTTCCAGCACCAGCACCAGACCGATCACCAGGCCCAAAGGCAGGTAGGTCTTCATGCCCTGGCGCATGGTGTCCATGCGGATGTCCAGCATCATCACGACGAAGAGGAAGAGCACCATCACGGCGCCCACGTACACCAGCACCAGCAGCAGCGCCAGGAATTCGGCGCCCAGGAGCATCCACAGCATCGCGGCGTTGGAGAACGCCAGGATCAAGTGCAGAACAGCGGTGACCGGACTGCGCGCGGTGATCACGCGGAACGCCGCGATCACCAGCACGGCGGCCAGTATGTAGAAAAGGACAGTGGTAAAAGTCATGGATCAGACCCTGGGCTTCAACGGTAAGGAGCGTCGTCGGCCCGGCGGCGGGCGATGTCGGCTTCGTAGCGGTCGCCCACGGCGAGCAGCATGTCTTTGGTGAAATACAGGTCGCCGCGCTTTTCACCGTGGTATTCGTGGATATGGGTTTCCACGATCGAATCCACGGGGCAGCTTTCCTCACAGAAGCCGCAGAAAATGCACTTGGTCAGATCGATGTCGTAACGCGTGGTGCGGCGGGAGCCGTCATCGCGCTGTTCCGATTCAATGGTGATCGCCAAGGCCGGACACACGGCTTCGCACAGCTTGCACGCGATGCAGCGCTCTTCCCCGTTGGGGTAGCGGCGCAAAGCGTGCAGGCCGCGGAAACGCGCCGACGTAGGCGTCTTTTCCTGCGGATAACGCAAGGTGACCTTGCGCTTGAAAAAATACTTGCCCGTCAGGCGCATGCCCTTGAGCAACTCGGTCAGCATCAGACTGCCGAAGAAATCTTTGATCGCTTCCATATCCTGCCTCTGCCTGGCGGCTTAGCGCCAAATGTTCCAGGGCGTCTGCATCCAGATCGCCACCACGACCAGCCAAACGCCGGTCAGCGGGATGAAGATTTTCCAACCCAAACGCATGATCTGGTCATAGCGGTAACGCGGGAACGACGCCCGGAACCACACGAACAACGAGACCACGACGAACGTTTTCAGACCCAGCCAGATCCAGCCCGGGATCCAGGTCAGCGGTGCGATGTCGATCGGGGAAGCCCAGCCGCCCAGGAACATGATCGACGCCATGCAGGACAGCAGGATCATGTTGGCGTATTCACCCAGGAAGAACAGGGCGAAGGCCATACCCGAGTACTCGACCATGTGGCCGGCCACGATTTCCGATTCGCCTTCCACCACGTCGAACGGGTGGCGGTTGGTTTCGGCGACGATCGCGACGACGTAGATCACGAACAGCGGCAACAGCGGCAGCCAGTTCCAGGACAGGAACGTCAGGCCCTTGTCGGCGAACCAGCCGCGGTTCTGGACGTTGACGATCTCGGACATGTTCAGGCTGCCGGACACCAGCAGCACCGTCACCAGCACGAAGCCGATGGCCAGTTCGTACGACAGCATCTGCGCCGAGGCGCGCAAGGCGCCCAGGAACGCGTACTTGGAGTTCGACGCCCAGCCTGCCACGATCACGCCATACACGCCGATCGACGTGATGGCCATGATGTACAGCAGGCCGGCGTTGACGTTGGCCAGCACCACTTCGGGACCGAAGGGCACGACGGCCCAGGCGGCCAGCGCGGGCATCAGCGTGACCACGGGGGCCACGACGAACAGCACCTTGTTGGCCTGGCTGGGGACGACGACTTCCTTCGTCAACAGCTTGAACACGTCGGCGAACGGTTGCAGCAACCCCTTGAAACCCACGCGGTTCGGGCCGACGCGCACGTGCATGGCGCCGATCATCTTGCGTTCCCAGTACGTCAGGTACGCGACGCACAGAATGATCGGCACGGCGATGATCACAATCTTGATGAGGGTCCAGAGGACCATCCAGACCGTCGGGCCCAGCAATGCCTGCCCGTGGCTCTCAAGAACATTAAGCCATTCCATCAGGCACGCTCCACGCTGAGTTGACCGAATGCGCCACCCAGGGCTGCGGTGTTTTCAAAGGCTGCGGAAATGCGCACGGCGCGATCGGCCACGGCATCATCCTGCACGGTTTCGAGTTCGACGGCGCCTTGCGCACCCGCGACGCGCACCTTCACGCCGGCGGTCAGGCCGAGGCTGGCGAGCGTGCGGCCGTTCATGGCGGCAGCCGGCTTCTTCGAGGCCGGGGACGCTTGCAGCGGCTCCGAACGGCGGACCATGGCGTCGGTGCGGTAGATCGGCACGTCAGCCACGCGTTCCAGGCCGCTTGCGGCTTGGCCCAGGCCCAGCGGGGCCTTGACGTCGTTGGACAAGCGGCCTTCGATGCCGCCGGCCAGCACGGCGTCGCGCACGGATTCGGAGGTCTCGTCGTCAAAGCCGGCCAGGTGCAGGACGTTGCCCAGCACGCGCAGGACCTTCCAGCCCGGACGCGTCTGGCCCAACGGCGTGACCGTGCCCTTGAAGCTCTGGGCCAGGCCTTGCGCGTTGACGAACGTACCCGAGGTCTCGGTGAACGGCGACACCGGCAGCATGACGTCGGCCCACTCGGCGGCGGCCGAACGGTACGGCGTCAGGGCGACGGCGAACTGCGCGCCACGCAGCGCGGCGATGGCTTGCTGGCCGTTGTCGGCATCCAGCAGCGGCTCGGCGTGCAGCACGACATAGGCCTTCAGCGGCTCGGCCAGCATGGCGGCGGCGGTCTTGCCGCCCTTGCCCGGAACGGCGCCGGCCAGGTAACCGCCGACGGTATTGCCGCCGGAGGTCAGGAAGCCGAACTTGCCGCCGGCCAGGTCAGCCACGGCGCGGCCATTGGCGGCCAGCGTCGAAGCCTGGGCGCTGGCGACAGCCAGGTTGCCCATCAGCACGGCGGTGTTGGCGCCGGAAGCCAGGCTCGCGGCGATGATCTTGGCGTTTTCGCCCGGGGTGACCGAGGCGAATTCGGCCGGCACCGCTTGTTCGCGGGATTGCGCCAGGGCGACGGCCACTTCGGCCAGCGCGCGCGGCAGCTCGGACGGCGCGACGGTGATGCGGGCGGCGACAGGCATCAGAGGATCGTCAGCGGCGCTGTCGACCATCAGGATCTGCGTGCCGCGCTTGGCGGCCTGGCGCAGGCGTTGCGCCATCAGCGGATGGTCCTTGCGCAGGAACGAGCCGACGACCAGGACGCGGTCCAGGTTGTCGAGTTCGGCGATGGGCATGCCCAACCACGGCGCGCCGGTCAATGCGGCGTCGAACGCCGGATCGGTCTGGCGCAGGCGGAAGTCGATGTTCTCGGAGCCCAGCGCGCGGACCAGGCGGCCCAGCAGCGCATATTCTTCGGTGGTGGCGTATTCCGACGCCAGCGCGCCGATCTGGCCGGCGCCGAAGCTGTCACGGACACGCGACAGGCCTTGGGCCACGGCTTGCAGCGCGTCGGCCCACGAGGCTTCCTGCCACTTGCCGTCGGTGCCCTTGATCATCGGGGCGGACAGGCGGTCGTCGCTGTTCAGGCCTTCGTACGAGAAGCGGTCGCGGTCGCTGATCCAGCATTCGTTGACGGCTTCGTCTTCGAACGGGACAACGCGCATCACGCGGTCGCCCTTGACCTGGACCACCAGGTTGGCGCCCAGGCTGTCGTGCGGGCTGACCGAACGGCGGCGGGCCAGTTCCCAGGTGCGGGCGCTGTAACGGAAGGGCTTGGAGGTCAGCGCGCCCACCGGACAGATGTCGATCATGTTGCCCGACAGTTCGGACTCGATCGAGCGGCCCACGAAGGTCGTGATCTCGGAGTGTTCGCCACGGCCCAGCATGCCAAGTTCCATCACGCCGGCGATTTCCTGGCCGAAGCGCACGCAACGGGTGCAGTGGATGCAGCGGCTCATTTCCTCGGCGGAAACCAGCGGACCCAGGTCCTTGTGGAAAACGACGCGCTTTTCCTCTTGGTAACGCGAGGACGAGCCACCGTAGCCCACGGCCAGGTCTTGCAACTGGCATTCGCCGCCCTGATCGCAGATCGGGCAGTCGAGCGGGTGATTGATGAGCAAGAATTCCATCACCGACTTCTGAGCGGCGCGAGCCTTCTCAGAGCAAGTGTGGACGACCATGCCGTTGGTCACGGGCGTGGCGCAGGCGGGCAGCGCCTTGGGCGCTTTTTCCACTTCAACCAGGCACATCCGGCAGTTGGCCGCGATGGACAGTTTCTTGTGGTAGCAGAAATGCGGCACGTAAAGCCCGACTTTCTGAGCGGCATGCATGACCATGCTGCCTTCGGGCACTTCGACCTGATTGCCGTCGACGGTTAGTTCAACCATTGCTGTTCCTGAGACCTACAGATATTGCGGGACCACACAAGACTTATGCTCGATGTGGTGCGCGAATTCGTCGCGAAAATGCTTGAGGAAGCCACGGACGGGCATGGCGGCGGCGTCACCCAGGGCGCAAATGGTGCGGCCCATGATGTTGCCTGCCACGTTGTCCAGCAAGTCCAGATCTTCCGGACGGCCGTGACCGTTTTCGATGCGATGCACCATGCGGTAGAGCCAGCCGGTGCCTTCGCGGCACGGCGTGCACTGGCCGCAGCTTTCCTCGAAATAGAAGTACGACAGGCGCAAGAGCGACTTCACCATGCAGCGCGTTTCGTCCATGACGATCACAGCGCCGGAGCCGAGCATCGAGCCGGCCTTGGCGATGGAGTCATAGTCCATCGTGCATTCCATGATGATGTCGGCCGGCAGCACCGGGGCACTGGATCCGCCCGGGATCACGGCCTTCAGTTTCTTGCCGCCGCGCATGCCGCCCGCCAGTTCCAGCAGCGTGGAAAACGGGGTGCCCAGCGGGATCTCGTAGTTGCCGGGGCGTTCGACGTCGCCGGTGATCGAGAACAGCTTGGTGCCGCCGTTGTTCGGCTTGCCGACTTCCAGGTAGGCCTGGCCGCTGTTGCGGATGATCCACGGCACCGCCGCGAACGTTTCGGTGTTGTTGATCGTGGTGGGCTTGCCGTACAGGCCGAAGCTGGCCGGGAACGGCGGCTTGAAGCGCGGCTGGCCCTTCTTGCCTTCCAGCGATTCCAGCAGCGCGGTTTCTTCGCCGCAGATGTAGGCGCCGTAGCCGTGGAACGCGTGCAGCTGGAAGCTGAAGTCCGAACCCAGCAGCTTGTCGCCCAGGAAGCCGGCGGCGCGCGCCTCTTCCAGCGCTTCTTCGAAGCGCTCGTAGACTTCGAAGATTTCGCCGTGGATGTAGTTGTAGCCGACGCTGATGCCCATGGCGTAGGCCGCGATCGCCATGCCTTCAATCACGATGTGCGGATTGAAGCGCAGGATGTCGCGGTCCTTGAACGTGCCCGGTTCGCCTTCGTCCGAGTTGCAGACGAGGTACTTCTGGCCGGGGAAGGCGCGCGGCATGAAGCTCCACTTCAGACCGGTCGGGAAGCCCGCGCCGCCACGGCCGCGCAGACCCGACGCCTTGACTTCGGCGATCACGTCTTCCGGCTTCAGGCCGGTGGTGAGGATCTTCTTCAGGGCTTCGTAGCCGCCGCGCTTGACGTAGTCGGCCAGGCGCCAGTTCTCGCCGTCGACGTCCGCCATGATCTGCGGCTGGATGTGCCGGCCGTGCAGGCACATCGAGTTGGATACATCGTTCAGCGGGTTGGGATCGAGCCCTTGCGCGAACTGCTTGTACAGGTCGGGCGCGTTCATGCCGACTCTCCTTGGACCTTGAGGGCCGCGACCAGCGCGTCCAGCTTCTCGTCGGTCATGCGCACGCACATATGCTTGTTGTTCACGATCAGCACGGGGGAATCGCCGCAAGCGCCCATGCATTCGCCTTCAACCAGCGTGAACTGGCCGTCGGCGGTGGTTTGACGGTAGTCGACACCCAGCTTGCGCTTGAGGTATTCGCCGGCACGGTCGCCATCGCGCAAGGCACAGGGCAAGTTGGTGCAGACGGCGATCTTGTTCTTGCCGACGGGCTTGACGTCGAACATGTTGTAGAACGTGGCGACTTCCTGCACCGCAATGGGCGGGACGCCAATGTAATTGGCCACATCTTCAATGGTTTCGGTAGCCAACCAGCCCTTCTCTTCTTGCGCGATGGCAAGCGAGGCCATGATGGCGGACTGCCGCTGGTCGGCCGGGAACTTCGCGAGTTCTCGGTCGATTTTCTGGTAGGCCTGTTCGGAAAGCAGCATAGTTTGAATCCGGGTTATGCGGGCGTGCTCGTGACTGTCTGGGCAGATCAGCGATCGATCTCGCCGAAAACGATGTCCTGCGTACCAATGATGGTGACGGCGTCGGCGATCATGTGACCGCGCGACATTTCGTCCAGCGCTTGCAGGTGGACAAAGCCGGGGGCCCGAATCTTCAGGCGGTAAGGCTTGTTGGCGCCATCGGACACCAGATAGATGCCGAATTCGCCCTTGGGGTGCTCCACCGAGGCAAACGCCTCGCCCGGGGGCACGTGGAAACCTTCGGTGAAGAGCTTGAAATGGTGAATCAGCTCTTCCATGTTGGTCTTCATGGCGGTGCGCTTGGGCGGGGCGATCTTGTGATTCTCGATCATGACCGGACCCGGGTTGTTGCGCAGCCATTCCACGCACTGGCGGATGATGCGATTGCTTTCACGCATTTCAGCGATGCGGACCAGGTAGCGGTCGTAGCAGTCGCCGTTGACACCCACGGGGATGTCGAAATCGAGCAGATCGTAGACTTCGTAGGGCTGCGTCTTGCGCAAGTCCCAGGCCACGCCCGAGCCACGCAGCATCGGGCCGGTGAAGCCCAGGGCCTTGGCGCGGTCGGGATCGACCACGCCGATGCCCACCAGGCGCTGCTTCCAGATGCGGTTGTCGGTGAGCAGCGTTTCGTACTCGTCGACGCAGGCCGGGAAGCGGTTGGTGAAGTCTTCGATGAAGTCCAGGAGCGAGCCCGAACGCGCATCGTTCATGATGCGCATTTCTTTGTCGCCACGGTACTTGCTGGTGTCGCCGTACTGCGGCATCGTGTCCGGCAGGTCGCGGTAGACGCCGCCCGGACGGTAGTAGGCCGCATGCATGCGCGCGCCCGAGACCGCTTCGTAGCAGTCCATCAGGTCTTCGCGTTCACGGAAGGCGTACAGGAACACCGCCATGGCGCCCACGTCCAGCGCGTGCGAACCCAGCGACATCAGGTGGTTCAACAGACGCGTGATCTCGTCGAACATGACGCGGATGTACTGGGCGCGCAGCGGGGCTTCGACGCCCAGCAGCTTTTCGATGGCCATGACATAGGCGTGCTCATTGCACATCATGGACACGTAGTCCAGGCGGTCCATGTAGGGCAGCGCCTGGATGTAGGTCTTGTGCTCGGCCAGCTTTTCGGTGGCGCGGTGCAACAGGCCGATGTGCGGGTCGGCGCGCTGGATGACTTCGCCGTCCAGTTCCAGCACCAGGCGCAACACGCCGTGTGCGGCCGGATGCTGAGGACCGAAGTTGAGCGTGTAGTTCTTGATTTCTGCCATGATTTAACGCCCCAAGCCGTAAGAGTCTTCGCGGACCACGCGCGGGGTGATCTCGCGCGGATCGATCGTGACCGGCTGGTAAATGACGCGCCGTTGCTCGGGGTCGTAACGCATTTCGACGGTGCCCGACAGCGGGAAGTCTTTGCGGAACGGATGGCCGATGAAGCCGTAGTCGGTCAGGATGCGGCGCAGGTCCGGATGGCCTTCGAAGACGATGCCGTACAGGTCGAACGCTTCGCGCTCGAACCAGCCCACGGTCGGCCAGCATTCCATCAGCGATGCGACCATCGGGAATTCGTCGTCGGCGACCCAGGTACGGACACGCAGGCGCCAGTTGTTCTCGATCGACAGCAGGTGGATCACCACGGCAAAGCGCGAGCGGTGGATCTTGGCACCGGTTTCCTCGGGCAGCTGGCGCGTGCCGTTGCCCCAGGTCAGGTAGTCGACGCCACAGAGGTCGATACAGGTTTCAAAGCGCAGGCCGGCTTCGGTGCGCAGCTTGTTGCAGACGGAGAACCACTGCTGCGCGGGCACTTCGAGCGTCAGCTCGCCCAACGCCTCGGTCAGCGCGATATCCGCGCCGAGGGTGGTCTGCAAATTGTTTTTCAGGGTTTCGAGCCTGGTCATCATCTTGTACGCTTAGGTGAACCGATACGCTGGATTCGCCGTGCCCGCGGCAGCGACTGCCGCCGGGCGGGGCGAAGGCTCAGCGCGCAATCGTGTTGGTCAGACGGATCTTGTTCTGCATTTGCAGCAAGCCGTAGACCAGCGCCTCGGCCGTGGGCGGGCAGCCCGGCACGTAGACGTCTACCGGTACGATGCGGTCGCAGCCACGAACCACCGAATACGAGTAGTGGTAGTAGCCGCCGCCATTGGCACAGGAGCCCATGGAAACCACCCAACGCGGCTCAGGCATCTGGTCATAGACCTTGCGCAGCGCCGGCGCCATCTTGTTGCACAGCGTGCCAGCGACGATCATCAGATCGGACTGACGCGGGCTGGGCCGGAAGATGATGCCGAACTGGTCCAGGTCGTAGCGGGCCGCGCCCGCGTGCATCATCTCGACCGCGCAACAGGCCAGACCGAAGGTCATGGGCCACATGGAGCCGGTCTTCGCCCAATTAAGGAACTTGTCGGCGCTGGTTGTGATGAACCCTTGCTTGAGAATGCCGTCTATAGCCATATTCGTCTCTGATAGCGTGCTGTGAAAAAACCCGGAGGGGTCATTCCCAATCCAGCGCGCCCTTTTTCCATTCGTAGATGAAGCCGACGGTCAACACGGCTAGGAAAACCATGACCGTCCAGAAACCGACGAGCCCGACTGTGCCTTGGGCGATGGCCCACGGGAACAGGAACGCGATTTCCAGGTCGAAAAGAATGAACAGAATCGCCACCAGGTAGTAGCGCACGTCAAACTTCATACGGGCGTCTTCAAACGCTTCGAAGCCGCACTCATAGGGCGACAGCTTCTCAGCGTAGGGACGCCGGGGGCCAAGGAGGGAGCCGGCCGTTAGAAGCGCGAACCCGATAAGGGTGGCCACTACGATAAACAGCAGGACGGGAAAATACTGTTGCAGGTTCATTCAGGCGTCCGTCAAATGCGCAAACCTTAGGATTGTAGCATTCGCGTGGTTACTTCCGGCTGAACTCTGTAGCTTGAATAACAGGTGAAAGACTGCATTCCTCAAATGGAACAATCGCAGTTTTCGAGACAGAGCAGCAAGGATACAGGACTCGCCTGACAAGCACCTGCGGAACGCAAAAATACGACCAAAAAACGAAAAAAAAGCCACCCCTGGAGGTGGCTTTATACGAACGGGCCGAAGCCCGTTCGTTCGCTTGCGCTTTGAATCCAGACAGGGCTTGCGCCCTGCGTTGGATTAGAAGCGGTGGCGGATACCGACGCCGACAGCGGTCGACTTCAGGTCGTCGATGAAGGCGTAGTTCTTGGCGTACGAACCGTAAGCGTACAGGTTGGTGCGCTTGGACAGGTCGTAGGTGTAACCCAGCGAGTACACGTTGGTGGTGGCATCGCCGCCGGTCAACTTGTCGTTCGACGGGTCAACACGCTGCCACGAACCGAACAGGCTGCTTGCGCCGCCGATCGGGGCGGACAGGCCGACCAAGTACGAGTTGGCCTTGAAGCCGTCAGCGAAGCTGTTGGCGCCAAAGTTGATGCTGCCCAGGTTGGTGTCGACGCCTTGACCAGCGAACCAGCCGTCGGTCGTGCGAGCGTAGGCCAGAGCCAGCTTCACAACTTCAAAGTCGTACGAACCGCCGATGGCGTACTGACGCGGGGTAGCGTCGGTCGAAGCGCCCGGCAGCTTGTTCGAAGCGTTCAGTTGGTCGTACGTCAGGGCTGCGTTCAGCGGGCCGTTGACATAGCGCAGACCGGTCGTGATGGCGCGGGTGTTGTCGGCGGTCTTGAAGCCGGTTTGAGCAGCGTTGGTGTCGTTCACGTTGAACGAGTAGCCGACGCCGAACTGGAAGCCGCTGAACGACGGGGTCTGATACATGACCATGTTGTCGTAGCGGTTCGTGTTGGCGGCGCTCAGAGCCACGCCGATGTTAGCTTGACCGAAGCCAGCGCCGAACGGGTCGATCGAGCCGAAGTACTTCGACGCGATGTTGGTTTGGCGACCGAAGTCCAGTTGGCCCCAGCTGTCGCTGGCCAGACCGACGGTGGCTTGACGACCGAACAGGCGGCCGCCTTGAGCGGAGTTGCCGTTACCGGAGTTGAAACCCGATTCCAGTTGGAAAACAGCGCGCAGGCCGTCACCCAGGTCTTCCGAGCCACGCAGACCCCAGCGCGAACCGTTCTGGACGCCGTTGATCATGCCGAAACGGCTGCCGTTCACGGCATCGTTCGCAGCACCGCTGATCTTGTTGTAGCCGAGGCCCGTGTCGATGATGCCGTACAGGGTGACAGACGTTTCTGCCTGGGCGACACCGGCGAAACCGGCGAGCAGGGCGGCAGCGAGCAGAGTCTTTTTCATTTAAGAAATCTCCGTTGATTTGAGTGACAAGAGCAGCAATCCAGCAAACCAGCCTGCCGCCCCCCTAACTCCGCGAAGGGAAGTTGACGCTATTGCATCAAAAATCGGGGGGACTGGCTATGGTCGGCATCAGAAAAGTGCAGGTTTGCGACACCCCTGTTGGGATCTTGCAACATCGCGCGGACATGGCGCCAAAGCTGCTAGGGCTTTCCCTTACTTAAACAGGCAAGCCCGTATCCATGCGACTTTCAGCCCTGCCCCTAATTATTCGCTGCATTTTAGCCTGCCGCTTTCAACCGGCTTTCTTACCGGCTTTGACGCGCTTTTCGCTTTATTCCCAACCCGCCCACCCTGCGGGCCACTGTCCTGGCCAGGCGATGGCAGGACGAGCCAATAACATTGTTATTAATAAAAATCGTCGATATCATCGAACCTGTTCCCTTGCCGCTACCGCGCCTCATGCCCTCCCCGACCGCCCGCACCGACCGCAATGAACGCCTGAGCGCCCTGCGCCGCCAGTTGATTCTGGACGCCGCGCAGCGCGTGTTCGAACGCGACGGGCTGGAGAAGACGACGATCCGGGCGATCGCCAAGGAGGCCGGCTGCACCACCGGCGCCATCTACCCCTGGTTCGCCGGCAAGGAGACGATCTATGGGGCGCTGCTCGATGAATCGCTGCAGCGGCTCCACGCGCACCTGGCCGAGGCGGCCGGCGCAGGCGATGCGCCTTCCGCCGCGCGACGCGCCATCCGCGCCTTCTTCGGCTATTACGCCGAGCGGCAGACCGACTTTTCCCTGGGCATGTACCTGTTCCAGGGGCTGGGGCCGCGCGGGCTGGGCCGGGAAATGGATGAAAAGCTCAACGCCCGGCTGCGCCAGTGCGTGGACCTGCTTGGCGTAGCGCTGGCCCGCAGCAAGGGCTGGAACGCCACGGTCGTCGGGGTCGAGCAGATGAATCTATTCACGTACCTGATGGGGTTATTGCTGCTGCTGCACACCCATCGCCTGAAATCCCTGGGCCAGCACGCGGACGCGTTGCTGGACAACTACTGCCTCGCCCTGGAGCAACGATGACCGCAACCGTCCTGGCCGCCGATAGCGACGCCCCGCTGATCAGCCTGGCCGACTTCCACATCCTGCTGGCCGACCAGCATCCTTTTTCGCTGTTGCTGGGGATCGACATCCTGCGCATCGGCCGCGGCACGGCGCGTGCCGTGCTGCCGGCCCGGGACGCCCACCAGCGCCTGGGCGGCATCGTCGCGGGCCCCATGCTGATGGGGCTGGCCGACCTGGCCATGTATGCCGCCGTGGTGGGCGCGACCGGCCAGGCGCACGCGGTGACGGCCAGCCTGACCATCAATTTCCTGCGCAAAAGCCCCGCCGGCGCGATCTATGCAGACGCCCGGCTGCTGAAGGTGGGTCGCCTGTCCGCAGGCGAAGTCATCCTGACCGGCGAAGGCTCGGACGAGCCCTTGGCCCATATCGTGAGCACGTGGTCCGTGCCGAAGCCATGAGCCCCCGCGTCAGCATCGTGGGGATGGGCGGCACCGGCACCCTGGCCGCCCGGCGCCTGCTGGAGGCCGAGCCGGACATCGCGTTGACCGTCTACGACATCGATCCCGAACGCTGCGAGGATTTCCGCGGTTCGGCCACGCTGGCCACCTCGGCCCGCGAAGCCCTGGCGGAATCGGACACCATCGTGCTGGCGCTGCCGCGGGAACGCGAGATCGACCGCACGCTGGAACGCTTCAGCGACGGCGAAGTCACCGCGCTCGTGGCCGGCAAGCAGATCATCGACCTGGCCCCTCCCCCCGCCGAGCAGGCGCGACGCCTGGGCCTGGCGGTCGCCGGGGCGGGCGGACGCTATACCCCCTTGCCGGGCGAGGCGACGGAAGACGCAGGCGCGCGGCTACTGAAGGTCTTGCTCTGCCCGGCGTGACGTGCAGTAGCGCTCGGCCACCGCCACGCATACCGACAGCCAGGCCAGGCTGACGGCGAAGCCCGCCACGACGTCGCTGGCGAAATGCACCTGCAGCAGGATGCGGCTGAGCCCGATCGCCATGATCAGCGCGGCCGAGACCGCCACGCAGGGCCATCGCCAGGCGGGCGGCGCCAGGCGCCACACCAGGTAGCAGGCCGTGCCGTAGACGGCCATCGCGGCCGACGCATGGCCGCTGGGGAAACTCCACCCTGCCACCGTGGCGTAGCCGTGATCATGTTCCGGCCGCACCCGTTCAAAGGTGTGCTTGAGCAACCAGTTGATCGCCCCGCCGATGCCGGTGGCGATGGCGCAGAACGCCGCCAGCCGCCACCAGCCCGTCCAGAGCAGGTAGACCGTCATCAGCACGCTCAGCACGGTCAGGAAGTTGCGGTCGCCCAAATACGTGAACCAGGACAGCAGCCACAGCAGCGAGGTGTCCATGGTCATGCTCAGGGCGTCGGCCAAGGCGCCGTCGAACGCGACGACGCCGCCCTGGCGGCGTACTGCCATCGCGAGCCCGAGGAACAGCGCCAACAAGACGGCCAGCGACGAAGCGTAGACCACATGGCGGGCCCGCCTGGAGCCGCCCACATAGGCGCGCATGCCCCAGAACGCGGCACCGCCGGCCAACAGCGGCAGCGCGATGAACAATTCCAAGGCATGGGATGCCGCCCACGCCGCCCACGCACCGGTCATGAAAGCGTCACCAGTGTCTTGTCGACCGGCGCGAACGCGTGCGTGCCCGCCGCGTAGTCCCAGCGTTCGACGTGGCAGGCCTGTTGGTCGCCCTCGCCTTCGCGCGTGATCACATTCACCGAGTTCGGCACGCTGCCCCGGACACGGTGAGAGCAGGCGGTGCCGGCCTGGACGATCCAGCCGGCGGATTGGCCGGCTGCCGTCAGCGGCAGCACATAAGGAAGATGGATGTGCCCGCCCAGGATCAGGTCGACGCCGGCCTGGGCCCAGGCCGCCAGCGCGCGTTCGCGCCCGATCAGCAGATTGGACAGGTCGGATTCGACCTTGGCGCGCACCGGATGGTGCGCCACCACGACCCGCAACTGGCCCGGGCGTGCCTGGCGCAGACGCTGCGCCACGCGGGCGATCTGCGTGTCGGAGATTTCGCCGTCCTTGCGGCGCCGCGGCCGCGTGGTGTTCACGCCGATCGCCAGCAAGCCCGGGTTTTCGAATACCGGCTCCAGCACGGCGCCCAGCGCGCGCCTGTAGTTGCCATACGGGTTGAGGGCGCGCGCGAACACGTTGAACAGCGGGATGTCGTGGTTGCCCGGCACGGCCAGCACCGGCAGCGACAGGCGTTCAATGAATTTGCGGGCGGCGGCGAATTGGCGGCGCCGCGCGCGCTGCGTGATGTCGCCGCTGAGGACGACGAGATCCGGGTTCAGCGAGCGGGCCAAGTCCAGCGCGGCCTCGACCACGGGCTTGCGCTCGGTGCCGAAATGCGTGTCGGATAATTGCAGGATGCGCGTCATGAGCGGTCCAGGTACTGCGAGTCGGCCGGCACCACCAGCGGCAGCTTTTCGCCGGCGACCTTGAATTCCAGCGGCGTGTTCATCCAGGAGATTTCGCCGTCCATCGCGACCTTGACGCGGCTGCGCCCCCGGATGTGGACCGTCAGCCGGTCGAAGGCGAAGTTGATCACGTGTTCCGCGTCGCCCAGCCGGCTGAACAGGCCGCGCACCAGCAAGCCGTACAGCGCCAGCGTGCCGACCGGACGCGCCGCCATCGCCATCAGGCGGCCGCGGTCAAGCTCCTGGGATTCGATGCCGATGTGCTCGAGTTGCAGCTTGTTGTTGCCGACCACGAGCGTGGGCGAGCGCAGATCGCGCACCCGGCCTTCATATTCCAGCTGCAGCCTGAGCTGGCGCGGCGCGCGCAGCAAGGTGACGATGCCCGACCATAGCGCCACCAGGCGGCTGCGGCCGAAGCGCTGCTTGTAGGCTTCGCGGTCTTCCAGCAACGTGGGGTACAGGCCCAGGCTGGCGTTCACCAGGAACAGGCGGCCATTGAGGTGGCCCACCTGCACCGGCCGCAAATGGCCTTGCAGGAAGCCGCGCAAGGCGACTTCGGTGTCTTGGGAGATGCCGTAGCTGCGGCCGAAGTAATTGAAGGTGCCCTGGGGCAGGATGCCGAAGGGCACGCCCTGGCCCAGCACCGTGCCCGCCACGGCATTGAGCGTGCCGTCACCCCCGGCGGCGATGACGGCGCCCTGCTCGTCTTGCGCGCGCTTGACGGCGGACTGCGCTGTTTCGGTCAGCCGTGACGGGTCATCGACGGGCATCAGCGTGTAGCGCCGGCCCGCCTCGTCAAGGATGCGGCGGATGGTGTCCTGCAGGACCTGCGCGTCGCCGCGCCCCGATCCGGTATTGAGGACGATGAAAAGCGGTTCTTGTCCCGTCAGGGATTGCGCCCCGGTTGCCGGGCGCTGCTGGGATGACGTCATGGGAGAAAGATAGCCCATGCCGGCAAATCGCCGCAAGGCGGCCCGACGCGCCTGGCCCGCCGGGCCGCGCATCGGGCGCCTCGCCCCCCGGTCAGCGGCCGATGGCGTAGGCCTGCATCAACCGCGGCGTGGCTGCGGCGTGCAGCAGTCCGTCCTCGTCGCGCGAGGCGGCGGTCAGGCGGCCCACGGACCACTCGGGCACTTCCTCGATCCGATGTCCGCGCTGGCGCAGGCCATCGATGACCTCGGGACCGAAGCTGGCTTCCACCGCCAGATGCCCGGGCTTGCGGTCGCGCGGGTAGAACGACGTGGGGAAGTGCATGGTGTGGGACATCGGCAGGTCGATCGCTTCCTGCAGATTCAGCCCGTGATGCACGTGGCGCAGGAAGAACAGCAGTTGCCACTGTTCCTGCTGGTCGCCGCCCGGCGTGCCGAACGCCAGGTAGGGCTTGCCGTCGCGCAGCGCCAGCGAAGGCGTCAGCGTGGTGCGCGGGCGTTTGCCCGGGGCGAGCGTGCCGGGCAGTCCTTCTTCCAGCCAGAACATCTGCGCGCGCGTGTTCAGGCCGAAGCCCAGTTCCGGGATCACCGGCGACGACTGGAACCAGCCACCCGAGGGCGTGGCCGAAATCATGTTGCCCCAGCGATCAATGACGTCCACGTGCGTGGTGTCGCCGCGCTTGGCGGAAGCGCGCATGTCGGCCAGCGTCGGCTCGTTGGTCGCGCTGCCGGGCGCGGACACCTTGGACAAGCGTTCCAGCGTGTCCATGACGCGCGCCACCTGGGCCTCGAAGCCGGGCACCTGGCCCGGCAGCAGGTCGTGCGAGGCGGACTCACCGATCAGCGCGCGGCGTTCCGCGTTGTACTCATCGGACAGCAGATGGGCCAGCGGCACGTCGATGAAAGCGGGATCGCCGTAGTAGGCCTCGCGGTCGGCGAACGCCAGCTTCATGGCTTCAGTGACGCGATGGATGAATTCCACGCTGTTCGGGCCCACGCCGGCAAGGTCCATGTCTTTGAGCAGCGCCAGCGTCTGCAGGAAGACCGGGCCCTGGCTCCAGGCGCCGGCCTTGGCGACGGTATAGCCGTGATAGTCGTAGGTCAGCGGCGTGTCGTAGCTGGCCGACCAGCCCGCCAGGTCGGCCGCGGTGATGACGCCGCGATGGGTCGTGCCGCTTTCGTCCATGACGTCGGTGTTGCGCGCGAACTTGTCGATCTCGTCGGCGATGAAGCCGCGGTAGAACGCATCGCGGGCCGCCTCGATCTGGCGTTCGCGGTCCGCGCCCACGGCCTCGGCTTCCTTCAGCACGCGGGTCCAGGTGCGGGCCAGCGCCGGGTTGCGGAACAGCTTGCGGGCTTCGGGCACCTTGCCGCCCGGCACGTAGACCTGCGCGGTCGTCGGCCAATGCGTTTCGAAGAAGTCCTTCAGACCGGCGATGGTGTTGGAAATGCGCGGCATCAGCGCATGGCCGTGCTCGGCGTAATAGATGGCGGGCTCCAGCACGTCGCGCACGCGCATCGTGCCGTGGTCGCGCAGCAGCAACATCCAGGCGTCGAACGCGCCCGGGATCACCGTGGCCAGCAAGCCGTTGCCGGGGATCAGCTTCAATCCTTCGGCACGGTAGCGCTCAAGCGTGGCCGCGGCAGGCGTCGTGCCTTGGCCGCACAGCACCTCCACCTGGCCGGTGCGCGCCGAATAGAACACCGCCGGCACTTCGCCGGCCGGGCCGACCAGATGCGGTTCGACCACCTGCAGCACGAACGCCGACGCCGCGCAGGCGTCGAACGCGTTGCCGCCGCGTTCCAGCAGCGACATGCCGGCCGCGCTGGCCAACCAATGGGTAGAGGTCACGACACCGAAGGTGCCGAGGATTTCCGGGCGAGTGGTGAACATAAGCAGTCCTGTATGGTTGTCAGATCCGAGGCCCCAGCGATCCAACCGTCGCAATCAAACGGTGCCTCCCGATCCGGGACACCGCGGATCCGGCTCCGCCGGTCCGCAGGTGTCGCCCCCTAGAGGGGGCCCGCGCAAGCGGGTAGGGGGTGGGCCTACTTCGCTGCGGCGGTGACGCCCTTCAGGCGGATCAGGCCGTCGGGGTAGGCGACGAAGCCGTCCACCTTCTTCTGCACGCCGAAGGTCCACGGCAGGTAGAACAGGTAGACGATGGGGCGCTGGTCCTGCATGGACGTCAGCACCTGGTCGTACATGGCGCGGCGCTTGGCCGTATCCGCTTCGGCGCGGGCGTCGTTCAGCAGCTTGTCCACGCCGGCGTCGCAGAACTTGCCGTCGTTCAGGTTGCCCTTGCAGCTGAGGTACTGGTGAATGTTGCCGCTGGGATCGACGCGGCCCGACCAGCCGCTCTGGCCCACTTCGAAATCACCGCGCGCCAGCGACGATTGCAGCGACGCGAATTCCACCGGGCGCAAGGTGATGTCGAAACCCGCTTCGGCGCCCATCGCCTGCACCAGTTCGAACACCTGCTGCATGGTCGTGTTGTTGCCGAAGGTGATCTCGAACTTCACGCGGTCAAAGCCCGCTTCCTTCAAGAGCGCCTGCGCCTTCTTCGGATCACGGCCCTTGTGTTCGAAGGCGGTGTTGTAGGCGAAGCTGGCAGGCGGGAACGGCTGGTAGGCGGGCTGGAACATGCCTTCGCCGATCACCTGGTTCAGCACGTCGCGGTCGATCGCCAGGTCAAGCGCCTGACGCACGCGCTTGTCTTTGGCCAGCGGGTTGTTGGCGCGCGCGCCGTTGCCCAGGTTGACCGAGATCGACTGGAAGCCCAGCCCGGTCACCGGCGCCAGGCGCAGGTTGCCGTCGTCTTTCACGGCCTTGGCATCACTGGGCGCCACCCGCTCGATGATGTCCAGGTCGCCCGCGCGCAGGTTGTTCAGGCGCACGGTGTTGTCGGGGATGGGCGTGAAGACCAGGCGGTCGAAGTGATAGTTCGCAGCGTCCCAGTATTTAGGAAATTTCTCGAGCACGATGCGGTCGTTCTGCACGCGCTCCTTGAATTGGTACGGCCCCGAGCACACGGGCTTGCCACCGGGATCCTTGTCGAACGTGGCGGGCGACATCATCATGCCCGCGCGGTCGGACAATTGTGAGAGCAGGGACGCGTCCGGCTCCGACAGGTTCAGCACGACGGTATTGGCATCGGGCGCGTCGACGCTGGCGACGGTGGCCAGTTCGCTCTTGCGGTTGCTGTCGGGCAGGGTGCGGGCGCGGTCCAGGTTGGCCTTGACGGCGGCGGCGTTGACCGGCGTGCCGTCATGGAACACGGCGTCCGTGCGCAGCTTGAACGTCAGCGACTTGTTGTCCGGGCCGACGGTCCAGGACTGCGCCAGCTGGGGCACGATCTTCAGGTCGGGCGTGATGTCCACGAGCTTGTCGCACAGCGAGGCAAAGACGATGCGGCCCACGAAGGTGCGCGCGCGCACCGGGTCCAGCACGTCCGGGTCGTCCTGCAGGCCGATCCGCAAGGTGGACTGGGCATGGGCCAGTCCGCCCACGAGCATTCCCGCCATGGCCATGGCGGCGCAAAGTTTACGCATGGATGTTCTCCCTCGATTGATTTTGTTGGATTCTGCGCCAGGCGCGCCGCGATTGTATAGAGCGCGCGCTGTCGGCCAGCTAAATGAGGCGGACGGCGGCCGCCTCGCGGACGGCCGCGCTCAGGGCAGCCGGCAAGGCGCCGAGAAATCGACCGCGGCGGCGACGGCGTCGCGCAAGCAGGCGACCAGCGCGCGCGTGTCGTCGCGCCGGTATTGGAACGCGTAGGGCAAGGCGGCCAGCGCAGGCTCTCCGTGCAGGACGCGCAGGCTGCCTTCGGCTTGCAGCGCTTCGGCCCAATGGCTGGGCAGCAGCCCGACGCCCGTGCCTTCGATCAGCAGGCCGGCGATGGCGCCCCAGTTATTGCAGCACAGGCGTTCACCGGACGACTCGCGCCCGGCCAGCCAATCATCGATGATGCGGGTCGTGCCCGCGCCGGCCGGCAGCGTGACCAGCGGCAGGCGGGCCAGCAGCGCCGGGGTCATGCGGGTTTCGCCCTCCAGCACGGAAGGCGACGCCGCCCAGGCGAAGCGCGCCTGGCCGATCGGCGTGGACGCGATGTTCGCGCGCGACGAGCGTCCCGCGATGACGGCAAAATCCAGTTCGCCATCCGCCACCCGCTGCTCCAGCACCTGGCCGATGTCCACGTAGGGCTCCAGCACCAGATCGGGATAGGCTGCCCGTACGCCGGCGATCAGGCGCGGCAGCCAGGTCAGCGCGGTCAGTTCGCCCACGCCGAAGCGGCAACGGCCGCGCAGGCCCGGCGATTCGGTCATGGAGGCCCGCACCCGGTCGGCGGCGGCAAGCAGTTCGCGGGCCTGCGGCACCAGCCGTTGGCCGGCGTCGGTCAGCGCGGCCTTGTGGCCGCTGCGGTCGAACAGCGCCTGGCCCAGCGCTTCCTCAAGCTCGGTGATGCGCTTGGACAGCGAGGACACCGACAGGTGCAGGCGTTCGGCAGCCACGGCGAAGCTGGCGCAGGTGGCGGCCCAATAGAAGGCTTCGAGTTGCTTGAGGGTCATGCGGCGATTGTAGGGGGAGGCGCCCCGCTCCGGCGGCGCTAGGCCAGACGCGGCATCAACAGGTGGGGCGACAGCCGCAGGGTGTCGATGCCGGCGCGCAACATGCGTTCGACGCGGGGCCAGATGTCGCCCTTCAGGCGATCCGACCAGCAGATGCTGTCGAACACGCCGTCCACCAGCGAATGCAGGTAAATGTTGGACAGCCGCACGTCCAGCGCGGACGGCAGGTCTTCGCGCTCGACGGCCGCGCGCAGCAGCTTTTCGGACGTGCGCTGCGCGTAGCGTTCCCACAGGTCGCGGCGGCGCAGCAACGGCGCGTTCTCGTCGCTGCGTTCGCATTTCAGGTACAGGATTTCCAGCACGCGCTGCATTGAGCCCTCTTCCGAATAGATCTGGATGAACTGGCGCATGGAGACGTAAAGCGATTCCAGGGCTTCGCCCTCGGTCGATACCTGGGTCAGCGAAGCCGCCTCGCCGAGCGCGCGGTCGCACATGGCGATACAGACGTCGATCTTGTTCTTGTAATGGCCGTAGACGGCGCCCCGGGATACCCCCGCGTGGTCCGCGATGTCGCTCATGGTGGTGCTGGCCACGCCTTTGGACAGGAACACGTGCTCTGCCGCATCCAGGATGCGGTCGCGGGTGCGTTGGGACTCTTCTTTCGTCTTGCGGGCCATGCAGGAAATCTCCAGGAAAGGGTGATGGGGAACAGGCGGCAAAAAAACGGCGGCCCGTCCAGGAGCCGCCATTCCCACACTGTTAAGAAGTGTGCAGCCATGAGCATACTTTCCAACAAGATAATCAATCAAGCATGACGGATTAAATGATAGACTCGCCTCCCACCGGGAAAACCCGCGCATTCCCGGCACGGCATCACCCTCTGCCCTTCCCACGGGCACATCACAACAACAATCAAAAATGAAGCAACGAGTCCCCTACAAAAAGCTCGCCTTTCTATCCGTATTGGTTCTTATTTCCGCTTGCTCGAATAAGGCGCCGGAAGAAGAAGCCAAGGTGCCCGCCGAAATCGGCGTCATCGTCGCCCGGGCCACGCCCACCGCCGTCACCACCGACCTGCCCGGCCGGCTTGAACCCTATCGCGAGGCCGAGGTGCGCGCCCGCGTGGCCGGCATCGTCACCGAGCGCCTGTACGAAGAAGGCCAGGATGTGGTCCGCGGCGCCGCGCTGTTCCAGATCGACCCGGCGCCCTTGCAGGCCGCCTACGACTCCGAGGCGGCCAATCTGGCTCGCGCCCAGGCCAACCTGTCCGCCGCCGCCGACAAGCTGCGCCGCTACGCCGACCTGGTGAGCGACCGGGCCATCAGCGAACGCGACCACGCCGAGAGCGTGGCCGATGAACGCCAGGCCCGCGCGCAAGTCGCGCTGGCCCGCGCCAACCTGCAAAGCGCCAAGCTGCGCCTCGGGTATGCGCGGGTCACCTCGCCCATCGACGGCCGCGCCCGGCGCGCGCTGGTCACCGAAGGCGCGCTGGTCGGCGAAGGCCAGGCCACGCCGCTGACGGTGGTGCAGCAGATCGACCCCATCTACGTGAACTTCGCCCAGCCCGCCGCCGAGGTGATGCAGCTGCAGAAGCAGATCCGCGCGGGCGCGCTAGAAGGCGTGGCGCCGGACCAGCTGCGGGTGCGCCTGGTGTTGCCGGACGGGTCCGAGTACGCGCGCGGCGGCACGCTGTCGTTCGCCGACCTGGCGGTGGACCCCGGCACGGACAACGTGACGATGCGGGCGCTGTTCGACAACCCGGGCCGCGAATTGCTGCCGGGCATGTACGTGCGCGTCAAGCTGGAGCAGGCGATCAACCGCGAGGCCTATCTGGTGCCGCGCGACGCGCTCTTGCGCACCGCCGAGGGCGCGCATTTGCTCGCGGCGGACGACACCGGCGAACTGCGCCGCATCCCGGTGGCCGCGCATCGGCTGCAAGGTCCGAACTGGATCGTGACGCAAGGGCTGGCCGGCGGCGAACGCATCGTCGTGGAGAACGCCGCCCAGCTGGCCGCGGGCCAGAAGATCAAGCCCATTGAAAAACCAGCCCCCGGCGCACAAACCGCCCCCGAGGGCAAGAAGGGATAAACCATGGCGCGTTTCTTTATTGATCGCCCCGTTTTCGCGTGGGTGATCTCGCTGCTGATCATGCTGGTCGGCATCCTGTCGATCCGCGCGCTGCCGGTCGCGCAGTATCCGGACATCGCCCCGCCCGTGGTCAACATCGGCGCAAGCTACCCGGGCGCCTCGGCACAGGTGGTCGAAGAGGCCGTCACCGCCATCATCGAACGCGAGATGAATGGCGCGCCCGGCCTGATGTACACGTCGTCCACCAGCGACTCCACGGGTTGGGCCAGCATCAACCTGACCTTCAAGCAAGGCACCAACCCGGACATCGCCGCCGTGGAAGTGCAGAATCGCCTGAAGGCGGTTGAGCCGCGTCTGCCTGAATCCGTGCGGCGCGACGGCGTGCGCGTGGAAAAGGCGGCCGACAACATCCAGCTGGTGGTGTCCTTGAAGTCCGACGGACGCCTGGACGACATCCAGCTGGGCGAGCTGGCGGCCTCCAACGTGCTGCAGGCGTTGCGCCGCGTGGAAGGCGTGGGCAAGGTGCAGTCCTTCGGCGCGGAAGCGGCGATGCGCATCTGGCCCGATCCAGCCAAGTTGACGGCCATGTCGCTGACGCCCGGCGACATCGCACGCGCCCTGCGCGACCATAACGCGCGCGTCACCATCGGCGAACTGGGCAACCAGGCCGTGCCGAAGGACGCGCCGCTGAACGCCAGCATCGTGGCGGGCGAATCCCTGCACACGCCCGAGCAGTTCGCCAACATCCCGCTGCGCACGCAGCCGGGCGGGGCCACGCTGCGCTTGAAGGACGTGGCGCGGGTGGAACTGGGCGGCACCGACTACATGTACCTGTCGCGCGTGAATGGCATGACGGGCACCGGGCTGGGCATCAAGCTGGCCCCGGGCTCCAACGCCGTGGACACCACGCGCCGCATCCGCGCCACCATGGACGAGCTGGCGCAGTATTTCCCGCCCGGGGTCACCTATGACCTGCCCTACGAGACCTCGACCTTTGTCGAAATCTCGATCCAGAAGGTGCTGCTGACCCTGCTGGAAGCGGTGGCGCTGGTGTTCTGCGTGATGTACCTGTTCATGCAGAACTTCCGCGCCACGCTCATCCCGACGCTGGTAGTGCCGGTGGCGCTGCTGGGCACGCTGGGCGTGATGCTGTGGCTGGGCTTTTCCATCAACGTGCTGACCATGTTCGGCATGGTGCTGGCCATCGGCATCCTGGTGGACGACGCGATCGTGGTGGTCGAAAACGTGGAACGCATCATGGCCGAGGAAGGCCTGTCGGCCCACGACGCCACCGTGCGCGCCATGCGCCAGATCAGCGGCGCGATCATGGGCATCACCGTCGTGCTGGTGTCGGTGTTCGTGCCAATGGCGTTCTTTGACGGCGCGGTGGGCAACATCTACCGCCAGTTCGCGGTGACGCTGGCGGTGTCGATCGCGTTTTCCGCGTTTCTGGCGCTGTCGCTGACGCCGGCGCTCTGCGCCACCCTGCTCAAGCCCGTGCCAGCCGGCCACCATGACAAGCGCGGTTTCTTCGGGTGGTTCAATCGCGCCTTCGCCCGCCTGACCGAGCGCTACACCGCCCGCGTGGCGGGCGTGCTGGCCCGGCCGGTGCGCTTCGGACTGGCCTATCTGGCCGTCATCGCGGCGGTGGCGTTCCTGTTCATGCGCCTGCCCTCCTCGTTCCTGCCCGACGAAGACCAGGGCAGCTTCATGGCCATGGTCATCCTGCCGCAAGGCACGCCGCAAAGCGACACGATGGCGCTGGTGAAGGAAGTGGAACGCTACATGCTGGACAACGAGCCGGTCGAGTTCGTTTATTCGGTCAATGGCTTCAGCCTGTACGGCAGCGGCCCGAACTCGGCCATGTTCTTCGTGACGCTGAAGGACTGGAAGGAACGGCGCGACGCCAGCCAGCATGTGGACGCCGTGGTCGAGCGCATCAACGAGGCCTTTGCCGAGCGCAAGAACGCAATGGTGCAAGCGCTGAATTCACCTCCCCTGCCGGACCTGGGCTCCACCTCGGGCTTCGATTTCCGGCTGCAGGACCGCGCGGGCCTGGGCTATCAAGCCTTGACCCAGGCGCGCCAGCAATTGCTGGCTGCCGCGGCCAAGCATCCGGCGTTGACGGAAGTGGTGTTCGCGGGCCAGGAAGAGGCGCCGCAACTGCAGCTGAACATCGACCGCGACAAGGCCCAGGCCATGGGCGTGGCCGTGGAAGAGATCAACACGGCACTGGCCGTGATGTACGGGTCGGACTATATCGGCGACTTCATGCACAACGGCCAGGTACGGCGCGTGACGGTGCAGGCGGACGGCAAGAGCCGCGTCGACGTGGACGACGTGTCGCGCCTGCACGTGCGCAACGTGCAGGGCCAGATGGTGCCGCTGTCCGCGTTCACCACGCTGAAATGGACGATGGGCCCGCCGCAGCTCAGCCGCTACAACGGCTTTCCCACGTTCACGATCAACGGGTCGGCGGCCAAGGGGCACAGCAGCGGCGAAGCGATGCGCGCCATGGAGGAACTGGCTGCCGAATTGCCGCGCGGCATCGGTTTCGACTGGTCCGGCCAATCTTACGAGGAACGGCTGTCGGGCAACCAGGCGGCCGCGCTGTTCGCCTTGTCGGTGCTGATCGTGTTCCTGGCGCTGGCCGCGCTGTATGAAAGCTGGACCATTCCGCTGGCGGTGATCCTCGTCGTGCCGCTGGGCGTGATCGGCGCCGTGCTGGGCGTGACGCTGCGCGGCATGCCTAACGACATCTACTTCAAGGTGGGCCTCATCGCCACCATCGGTTTGTCGGCCAAGAACGCGATCCTGATCGTGGAGGTGGCCAAGGACCTGGTGCGCGACGGCCAGGGCCTGGTGTCGGCCACGCTGGAGGCCGCGCGGCTGCGGCTGCGGCCCATCGTGATGACCTCGCTGGCCTTCGGCGTGGGCGTGCTGCCGCTGGCCCTGGCCACGGGCGCGGCTTCCGGCGCGCAGGCGGCGATCGGCACCGGCGTGCTGGGCGGGATCCTGACGGCCACCGTACTGGCCATTTTCCTGGTGCCGCTGTTTTTCCTGATCGTGGGCCGCCTGTTCGGCGGGCGCGCCCGCCCTGCGCGTCAAACCGACCGCGACCCTGTGGAGACCACGCCATGAAAGCCATGGCCATGACCTTATTGGCGGCAGCGCTGACGGGCTGCTCGCTGACGCCCGTGCATGAACGCCCCGCGGCCCCCATCCCCGCGGCTTATGACACGCCCGCGCAAGACGGGCAGGCGGAAATGCCCCAGGACTGGCGCGTGTACTTCAACGACCCGGCGTTGCAGGCCTGGATCGACGCCGCGTTGCAGAACAACCGCAACCTGCGCGTGGCGGCATTGCGCATCCAGGAGGCGCGCGCGCTATATGGCGTGCAGGACGCCGACCGCTTGCCCAGCCTGGACGGGCGCGGCGAATTCAGCCGGGGCCGCAGCGTGGAACCCGGACAGGGCCCGCTGCCGGTGGCGAACCGCTATCGCGCGGCCGTCGGCATCACAGCCTTCGAGCTGGACTTCTTCGGCCGCGTGAAAAGCCTGAGCGACGCGGCGCTGGAGCGCTACCTGGCCAGCGAAGAAGCACACCGCGCCGCAACCTTGTCGCTGGTGGCGGAAACCGCGACGGCGGTCTTCAACCAGCGCTCGCTGGCCGAGCAGCTACGGCTGACCGAGAGCACGCTGGCGCTGCGCGAGGCCACGCTGAAGATCACCCAGCGCCGATACGACGCCGGGCTGGAAACCGCGATCGGGCTGCGCACCGCGCAGATGCTGGTGGAGTCGTCGCGCGCCACGCATGCCGAACTCAGCCGGGAATACCGGCAAGCCGTGCATGCGCTGGGCCTGTTGGCGGGCGACTTCTCGCTGCCGGCGGGAACCGAAGCCGTCTTGCTGGAAAGCCAGAGCCTGACGCCACTGGCAGCCGGCTTGCCGTCGACGCTGCTGACGCGCCGGCCCGACCTGCGCCAGGCCGAGAACACGCTGCGCGCCGCCAATGCGGACATCGGCGCCGCGCGGGCAGCCTTCTTCCCGTCGGTGCAGCTGACGACCGATATCGGCAGCACGGCCGGCAGCTTTTCGGACCTGTTCGGATCCGGCACGGGCAATTGGGTGTTCGCGCCCACGCTCACGCTGCCCATCTTCAACGCAGGCCGCAACCGCGCCAACCTGTCGCTGGCCGAAACCCGCAAGGACATCGCCGTGGCCCAGTACGAAGGCAGCATCCAGCTGGCCTTCCGCGAGGTGGCCGACGCCCTGTCCGCGCGCGACACCTTGCGCGAGCAGATCGACGCCCAGCGCAAGGTGCGCGACGCCGACCGCGACCGCCAGCGGCTGGCCGAACGACGCTACGACCGCGGCGTGGCGGGTTATCTGGAAATGCTGGAAGCGCAGCGCAGCCTTTTCGAATCCGAGCAGGAATACATCCGGCTGCAGCAGCGCCGGCTGGTCAACGCGGTGGACTTGTACAAGGCGCTGGGCGGGTGGGAAACGCCGGCGGATAAGGGCTCGTAGGATGGGTTGCGCGCGACCGTCCGTCACGGCCGCGTGCTGACGCGGTACGCGCAGCGCCTTGCGCCAGCCAGGATGTGTTCCTCGCGATCGACCGTCACGCCCGCGCCCAGCACGTTGCGGAACAATTCGAGTTCGCTACGGCAAAAGCCCATACAGGCCTTGGCCGCCGAGCAGATCGGACAGTGGTTTTCGATGAAAAGGTAGTCCGCGCCGTCCTGGCGCAGTTCGGCCATATAGCCTTCGGACGAACGCACCTGCACCAGACGCTCCAGCCGGGCGGCCAGGTCCTTGGCGCCCAGCATGGCCTGGTGGTAGCTGTTCAGCATGGCGGCCTCGCGCACCTGGATCAGCTTTTCCACGCCCTCGTCGCCAAACACCTGGCGCACCGCGCCGATCATCTGCACGGTCATTTCGGCATGCGTGTCGGGAAAGCGGCCGTGGCCGGCTTGTGTCAGATACCAGATCTGGGTAGGCCGGCCACGCCCGGCGCTATGGCTTTCGGAATCGACCAGTCCATCTGCGTGCAACCGCGTCATCTGCTGGCGCACTGCTTCGGCCGTCACGTCCATGGCCTTGGCGATGACCGCGATGGACTGCGGGCCACGCGTCTTCAAGGTCATGAGCACGCGGTCCGCCGGTTGATGCGGCGTCCAGGTGACGGGTTGGGACAGGTTGTCAGACATGGCGATAACGGAACTCCAGTTTTTTTCCTATGGTGCCACGAACCGGGGCGCAGGTCAGCCGGCGGCAGGCGACGGCTTGGATCCATCCCCTGCCGATCCCTCGCTTGCCGCCGTTTCCGGCCCCGCCTCCCAGCCGCCGCCCAGCGCCTTGTACAGCGCGATCAGGCGGGTATAGGACTCCGTTTCCGCGACGGCCACGGCGTCCTGGGCGCGCAAAAGCGTACGCTGCGCATCCAGCACCGTCAAATACGGGGCGCTGCCCTCGCGGTAGCGCAATTGCGCCAGATCGGCCGCCCGGCTGCTGTGCATCGCCGCCTGCGCCAGGTTGCCCAGGCGCTGCTGCGTCTGGCCGAATTCCGTCAGCGCCGCCTCCAGCTCTTCCACGGCCCGCAACACGGTCTGCTCATAGCGTGCCACTTCGCCCTCGGAGCGGGCCACGGCGCCCCGCTTTCTTGCCAACGCCGTCGGCAGGTGGAACGCCGGCCAGTTCACACCCGATGCCACGCTGAACGCGCGGCTGGATGATGACCCGAAATCGGCCCCGCGCAACGCCACGAATCCCAGGAAGCCGCCCAGGTCGAACCGGGGATAGAGCTCGGCGGTGGCCACCCCCACGTCCGCATTGGCGGCCGCCATGTTTCGTTCGGCCGCCAGGATGTCGGGACGGCGCGACAGCAAGGCGCCCACGTCGCCGATCGGCAAGCGGGCGGTCAACGGCGCAAGTGGCTGGCCGGCATCCAGCTCGCCCAATTCGACGGGACGCAGCCCGGCCAGCACCGCGATGCGGTAAAGCGCCAGCCGCCTGGCCGCTTCCTGCACGGGCACGCTAGCCTGCACGGTTTCCAGTTCGGCCCGCGCGCTGGCCAGATCGCCTTCGTCGCCGCGGCCGGCAGACACCATCGCCTGCGTCACGCGCAGGCTGTCGCGCTGGCTGTCCAGATTGGCGCGCGCCACGGTCAGCCGCTGTTCGGCGCCGCGCAGCTCGAAGTAATTACGCGCGACCTCCGCTGCCACCACGATTCGCGCCTGCGCCAGGTCCGCCGCCTGTGCCTCGCTGCGCGCCGCCGCCCCTTCGGCCGTTCGGCGCAGACGGCCGAACAGGTCCAATTCCCAGGTGGCGTCGAACCCGGCTCGGTAACTTTGGGCCAGATTGCGCTGTCCGGCGGCGCCTGCGTTGGCTTGCGACAGGCTGCGCTCGTAGCGGCCATCCAGCGTCACCGCAGGCAACTGGTCCAGTTCTTTTTCATCCAGCACGGCGCGCGACTCGGCCAGGCGCGCCTGGGCAATACGGATGTCGTGGTTGCGGGACAGGGCCAGGGCGATCAGCCGGTCCAGTTGCGGGTCTTGCAACTGCTTCCACCAGTCGCGCTGCAGCCGGTCCGTGGAAAACAGCGCCTGCTCCGGGCTCGCCAGGGCCACGGGTGCGGCCTGCGGTTTCTGGTAATCGGGCCCGACCGCGCAACCCGCGGTGGCCAGGGCCGCCAGCAACACGGCGAGGCCGCGGCGCAGGCGTTGGGAATGAAGGGAATGGGTCATGATCGGTTCCTTAATGCTGCGGGGCGGCCACCGCGGCGTCCGCCGCCTGCGCCGCCGCCAGTTCGCGGGCGCGCGGCGTGTCGTTGGCCGCGCGGTGGTCGCGCGCGAAGACGGTGTAGACGGTGGGCAGCACGAACAGCGTGAACAGCGTGCCCACCAGCAGGCCCACCACGATGACGAGACCCAGGCTGTAGCGGCTATGCGCGCCCGCGCCAGAGGCGAACAGCAGCGGGATCAGCCCCATCACCATCGCCGCCGTCGTCATCAGGATGGGACGCAGGCGGATGCGGGCGGCCTGCTCCATCGCGGTGCGCCGGTCCAGCCCATGGCTGACCTGCATCTCGTTGGCGAACTCCACCATTAGGATGCCGTGCTTGCTGATCAGGCCGATCAGCGTCACCAGGCCGATCTGCGTATAGATATTGACGGTGGCCATGCCCAGCGCCAGCGGAATCAGGGCACCGCAGATCGACATGGGCACGCTGACCAGGATGATGAACGGGTCGCGCAGGCTTTCGTATTGCGCGGCCAGCACCAGGTAGATGACGATGATGGCGAAAATGAACGTGATCATCAGCGCCGAGCCTTCCTGGCTGAACTGGCGCGCATCCGACTGCCAGTCGTAGCTGAAGCCGGCGGGCAACTGCTGCGCCTGCTGCGTCAGGAACCGCACCGCGTCGCCCATCGTGACGCCCGGCATCGGGATGGCCTGGAAGGTCGCGGCGTTCAACTGGTTGAACTGCGTCAACGAATTGGGTTCCACCCCCATGGATACCGACACCAGGTTGGACAGCGGCACCTGCGCGCCGCTGGCGCTCTTGACGTGGAACTGCGCCAGCGACGCGGGCGAGATGCGCTGTTCGCGCAGGCTTTGCGGGATCACGTCATAGGACCTGCCGTCCATGCCGAAGCGGTTGACGTAGTTTTCGCCCACCAGCACGGCCAGCGTATCGCCGATAGCCTTCATGGTGACGCCCAGGCTGTTGGCCTTGGCGCGGTCCACCTTCAGCTGCACCACCGGGTTGTTGTAGTCCAGGTCGCTGTCCACCACCATGAACAGGCCGCTTTCGCGCGCCGCCTTTTTCAGACTTTCCATGGCCTCATACACGACCGGGTAATCAGCCGCGCTCATCAGCACCATCTGCACGGGCAGCCCGCCGGTGGAACCCGGCAGGGACGGCAACTGGAAGGCGAAGATATTGCTGCCTTCGACCTGATTGACCATCGACTGCATGTCGGCCTGGATCTCGTCGGCCGAGCGCTTGCGGTCCTTCCAGTCGACGAAGTCGACGCCACCGATGCTGTTGGACACGCCGTCCGAGCCGTTGATCAGCCAGCGCCCTTTCTGTTCCGGCAACGTCTTCATGACGTCGTCCCACTTCTTGCCGAACTTCTCGACATAGTCGATGTTGGCCTGCTGCGGCGACTTGATCGCCGTCAGCACGGTCGACTGGTCTTCCACGGGCGCCAGCTCGCGCTGCGCCGCGTTGTACAGGAACGGCAGGCTGATGAGCACCGCCACCGCGATCAGCCCCGTCACCCAGCGGTGGTGCAGCGACACGTCCAGCACGCGGCCGTAGGCGTCGCCCAGCCGCCCGAAGAAGCGCTCGGCGCGCTGCGCCATCCAGCCTTCCGACACGTGGCTGTTCAAGAGGAAAGAACTCATCACCGGCGACAGCGTCAGCGCGATCACGCCCGATACGACCACGGCGCCCGCCAGTGTGAAGGCGAATTCCTTGAAGAGCGATCCGGTCAGCCCGCCCATCAGCCCGATGGGCGCGTAGACGGCCGCCAGGGTGATCGTCATGGCGATCACCGGCCCCGCCACTTCACGCGCGCCGATCAGCGCCGCCCGCACGGGCGACTTGCCTTCTTCGATATGGCGGTGCACGTTTTCCACCACGACGATGGCATCGTCCACCACCAGACCGATGGCCAGCACCATCGCCAGCAGGGTCAACAAATTCACGCTAAAGCCGAACAGCGCCATGATGGCCGCCCCGCCCAGCATGGACAGCGGGATCGTGATGACCGGAATCAGCACGGCGCGCAGCGACCCCAGGCACAGGAAGATCACCACCACCACGATGGCGACGGCTTCCAACAATGTCTGCATCACGCCATCGATGGACGCGCTGATGAAGCGGGCCAGCTCGAACGGCACCTGCACGCTGGTGCCCGGCGGCAGGTTCTGCTTGATGTTGGGCACGAGCTCGTTCAAGCGCTTGACGATGACGAGCGGGTTGCCGACCGGCGTGGCGTTCAGGCCGAAGTACACGGCCGGTTCGCCATCCATCAGGCCGCTGGAATCGGTGGATGCCGCGCCCAGTTCCACGGTTGCAACGTCGCCCAGGCGCACGATGGCGTCGCCGTCGCGCTTGACCACCAGATCGCGGAATTCCGCCACATTCACGAGATCGGTGTTGACCTGGATGTTGGACACCACATACAGCCCCTTGGCCTGCCCCGGCGCCGCCTGCACGTTGTTGTCGCGCAGCGCCTGGGCCAATTCGCCCGCGGAGATGCCGCGTGCGGCCATCCGATTGGGGTCCAGCCAGACCCGCATGGCCAGCTTCTGGCCGCCATAGAGCTCGACGCTAGCCACGCCGTCGATCGACGACAGCTGCGGCTGCACGACCCGCGACAGGTAATCGGTCAATGCCGCCAGCGACAGCGTGGTGCTGGAGAAGCCCACATAGGCGACGGCGGTCGCCTCGCCCGCGGACTTGACCAGCACGGGGTCATAGACGTCTTGCGGCAGGCGGTACTTGACCTCGTTGACCTTGGCCATGACCTCGGTCATGGCTTTGTTGGAGTCGGCGTTCAGTTTCATCCGCACCGTGATGACGCTGCGGCCCTGCGTGGACGAAGACGACAGGTAGTCGATGCCTTCCACCGTAGCTACCGACTGCGCGATGGGCTGCGTGACAAAGCCCTGCATCAGGTCGGGGGACGCGCCCGGATACTGGGTGGTGATGGTGATGGTGGTGCTTTCGGTCAACGGGTACTGCCGCACCGGCAGGCCGCTCAGCGCCTTGATGCCCAGCAGCAGGATCAGCGTGCTGACCACCAGGGCCAGCACGGGCCGGCGCACGAAGAGGTCGGTGAATTTCATGGTTGCCTCCCGCCGCGTTAACGGGCTTGCGCCACGGTTTGCCGGACGCCATCCAGCGCCACCGTGTCGGTCGGGATGACCTCGACCGCCGCGCCGTTATGCAGGCGCAACTGGCCAGACGTCACGACCTGGTCGCCGGCGTCCAAACCTTCCGTCACGACGACCCGCCCGCGCACGCGCTCCGCCGTCTTCACATAGGCTTGCCGCACGGTGGGGGCCGCCCCCTGCTGGTCTGCTGCCGGCGGGGTCAGGACGTAGACGGAATCGCCATAGGCGCTATAGCTGACCGCGGTTTCGGGCACGGTGATCACATCGGGGCGATCAGGCAGACCGATGCGGCCGTGGGCGAACATGCCGGCCGCCAGCGCGCCATCGGCGTTCGGCAGGGTCGCCTGCACGCGCACGGTGCGCGAACCCGCGTCGACCTGAGGCTCCAGCGTCGTGACCTGCCCCGGGAACTCGCGGCCCGCATGGGCGTCGACCGTGACGGTCACGGATTGGCCGGTGCGCAATGCGCCCAGCGCCTGCTCGGGCAAGGTGATGTTGGCGTACAGCGTGGTCGCGTCGGTCAGCGACACCAGCGGGTCGCCCGCTTTGGCGAACTGGCCCAGGTTGACGCGGCGCACGCCCAGCACGCCGTCGAACGGCGCCTTGACGCGTTTTTGCTCGATCAACGCCTGCACCCGCCTGATGTCGGCGGCGGCCTGCTCATAGTCCGCCTGCGCCTGGTCCAGCTGTTCCCGCGTGGCGGCCTGCTGCGGCAGCAGGCGGCGCGTGCGTTCCAGCAAGGTCCGCGCATTGCGCGCCTGGGCTTGCAGACGCGCCAATTCGCCCTGCTCGGGCGCATCATTCATCTGCACCAGCAACTGTCCGGCCTGGACGCGCTGGCCGGCCGTGAACAGGATCTGCGTGACGCGGCCGTCCACCTCAGCCGGCACCTGGACCTGGCGTGTCGCTTCCAGGGACCCGATGCCCGTCAACGCCACGGGGAAGTCCGCCCGCACGGCGGGCGCCACCGCCACTTTGGCCGGCGGCATCGCCCACCCCCCCTTTTGCGACGTTCCGCTGAATTTCCACACCAGTCCGCCCCCCACCACCACCGCCAGCACGACGACGCCGGCCGCCCATGCCCCTGATTTCGCCTTCATGATTCACTCTCTATTTATCCAAGACAATACTTTGATAATCCGCCATTACGACGATTCCGTCAAAGTGGCGAAAGCAATCCCCGGGATAGGAGCAGGCTATGGACGAAAAAAAGCCGCCGGGAAAACCCGGCGGCATTGCGGGGCGCGCGCGGCGGCGCCGCTAGGTCCGTACCATGTGCAGGTAATGGCGATGGCGCTCGTACTGGTCCAGGATGTCGCCGATGACGGCGTCCCGGCTCCAGCCCATGATGTCGTAGTCCTGCCCGCCTTCGCGCAGGTGCACTTCCGCGCGGAAGTACTTGCGCTCTTCCTCGTCGGCCGCCTCTTCCGGCGTCAGGCTGGGACGGACGAACGCCTCGGGGCGCACCGCGTACCAGAAGTCCAGATGGTCGCCATGGGACACCTCCAGGGTCACGCCGCCTTCGCTCTCGTCCTCGCGCACAGCCACCGCATAGCCCTGGCGGCGCAATTCGTCGGCCACATCCTCCAGCGCCGGCCGCACCACGTCGCTGATGAATCGCAGCACGTGGGCGCGGCGCGGCATCATGACCATGTTGCGCAGGCGCCGTTCCCAAGATTGGCCGCCGCGCGCCGGCCGCGACAGGGTCAGGGACTGGTAGCGGATGCCGCGCTTGGTCGCGTCCAGTCTCAGCGCCTTGAACAGCCCCCACAAAGACAGCAGCAGGATGACGGAGAACGGCAGCGCGCTTGCGATGGTGGCGGTCTGCAACGCGGTCAGGCCGTCGGCCAGCAATAGCGCGATGGCGACGGCCCCCATCGACAGCGACCAGAAGATGCGCTGCCATACGGGCGTGCGGTCCGCCCCGCCGGATGCCAGCAAGTCCACCACCAGCGCACCCGAGTCCGCGGACGTGACGAAGAACACCGCCACCATCGCGATGGCGAACACGGATATCACGTTGCTCCAGGGCAGCTGCTCCAGGAATGCGAACAGCGCCAGTGAACTGTCGGCCTCGACGGTTTCGGCAAACCCCTTCACGCCGTCGACCAGGATGAAGTGGATGGCGGTGTCGCCGAACACCGTCATCCAGAACAAGGTGAAGCCGGCCGGCACCAGCAGCACGCCGCAAACGAATTCGCGGATGGTGCGCCCGCGCGAAATGCGCGCGATGAACAGCCCCACGAACGGCGACCACGCGATCCACCAGCCCCAATAAAAGAGCGTCCAGCCGCCGATCCAGTCGGAAGGATCGTAGGCGTACAGGTTGAAGGTCTTGTTGACGATGTCCGACAGGTAGGCGCCGGTGTTCTGCACAAAGGTCTGGAACAGGAACACCGTGGGGCCGACGATCAGCACGAACAGCAGCAGGATCACCGCCAGCACCATGTTGGCTTCGGACAGGATCCGGATGCCCTTGTCCAGCCCGCTGGCGACCGACAGCGTGGCCAGGCCGCACGTGATGACGATGAGGATGATCTGCGTGGTCACGCCCACGGGAACGCCGAACAGATGGTTCAACCCGCTGTTCATCTGCGCCACGCCCAGGCCCAGCGACGTCGCCACCCCCAGCACCGTGCCGATGATGGCGAAGATGTCGACCGCATGGCCGATCGGCCCGTGGATGCGGTTGCCGATCAGCGGGTACAGCGCGGACCGCAAGGTCAGCGGCAGGCCATGCCGGAAAGAGAAGAACGCCAGCGTCAGCGCCACCACGGCGTAGATCGCCCACGCGTGGAGCCCCCAATGGAAGAAGGTGATCTTCATGGCTTCGCGGGCGGCGGCGGCGTTGCCGCCCTCGCCGACCGGCGGCGACATGAAATGCATGACGGGTTCGGCCACGCCGAAGAACATCAGGCCGATGCCCATGCCGGCCGAGAACAGCATCGCGAACCACGTGAAATTGCGGTAATCCGGTTCACTGTGGTCGGGGCCCAGCTTGATGTCGCCGTAACGGCTGACCGCCAGGAATGTGACCGACAGCAAGATGATGGCCACTACCAGGATGTAGAACCAGCTGGCATTGCCGAGGATCCAGCCCTGCACCGCTTCGAACAGGTTCTGCGCGGTCTTCGGAGCCGCGATGGCAAAGCCCACGAGCAGCAGGGTGAACAGCGCGGCCGAGAAAAAGACCGGTTTGTTGATCGTGGAGGATGGTCGGGTTTCTGAAGTCATGCTGCCGCTCCTTTCGCCCGAGGGTTGGAAAAACCGACGCGGACCCCCTCAGTCTGGCCGCGCGCCGCAGGTATTACTATCACGCCCAGCGTACGGCTGACAATCTGAAATAACGGAGACAAGCGCATGATCGATCATCTGGACCATCTCGTCTTGACCTGCACCGACCCCGAGGCCACGGTGGATTTCTACACCCGCATCCTGGGGATGCGCCTGGAGACTTTCGGCGCAGGCCGCCAGGCGTTGCGCTTCGGCAACCAGAAAATCAACCTGCACGTGCGCGGCCACGAGGTCGAGCCAAAAGCGCATTTGCCCGTGCCGGGCGCGCTGGACCTGTGCTTCATCGCCGACCGGCCCCTGGACGAGGTGATCGTCCGCTTGAACGAGGCCGGCGCCACGATCATCGAAGGCCCGGTGGCGCGCACCGGCGCCACCGGCAAGATTCGCTCGGTGTACCTGCGCGACCCGGACCTGAACCTGATCGAGATATCGGAACTGGAAGGCTGAATAGCCCCCACGCCGCGCCGACTTGGCGTGGCTTATTGCCCCTCGGGCGGGGGGTCGCCGAAGACCACGCGGCGGAAGAATCCCGCCAGCACGGCCTCGGTCATTTCCAGCGGGACGCCCTGCGGATCGAAGGCATAGCTGAACTGCATGCCGTCCGACAGGGCGAGCAGCCCGATGGCCAGTTGCTCTGCCGGCAGCGGCAGCGGCGTGCCCACGTGGGCGGAAAACTGGCGGACGTATTCCGTGGTGGCGGCGCGCAGTTCGCGCAGGCAGTCCGTGAAGCCCACCCGGAACTCCGGGTCGCGCGCGGCTTGCAGCTTGCCTTCCATCCAGAGCAGGAAACAGTCGTTTTCGCGGTGGTGCGTGCTGTAGTACTCCAGCACGCGCGCCTCCATCTGCGGGCGCGATTCGCCGTCCTCGAAGATGGCGCGCATGTCGGCCATCACCTTTTCATGGTCGCGCCGGAGCAATTGCAGGAACAGTTCGGACTTGCTGCCGAAATTGGAATAGAAGGCCCCGCGCGTGTACCCGGCCAGTTCGGCGATGTCCTCGACGCTGGCGGCCACGAAACCCTTGCTGAGGAAAACCGATTGCGCAGCGTCCAGCAGGCGCTGGCGCGTCTGGTCTCGGCTTTGCTCGCGGGTAAGGCGGATTTTTGACATGGCGCGAGTTTAGCATTGGCGCCCCTTTCAAATACAGTCTTGTATCCGAATACAGACTTGCATTAGAATCCATGCCGTATCGAGTCTGACTCGCCCCTCTTTTGCCCTTTTCCGCGCCGCGAGGTGTTTCGTGAATTGTCCTGGCCCCTGCGCGCACTCCGCCGCGCACGACCTTGCCGCCGCCGCGGCGCCGCCCCATTCATCCCCCCGCCGCTGGACGCGCCGGCTGGCTTTGCCCGCGGCCTTGGCGATGGCCGTGGCCCTGTCGGCCTGCGGCCGCAAGGAAGCGCCCGCCCCCGCGCCGCGGCCGGTGGTGGCCATGCCGGCCAAGGCCGACGAACGCCTGCCAGCCTGGACCTTGCCGGGCGAAGTGCAGGCGCGCTACAGCACCCCGCTGTCGTTCCGCGTGGGCGGCAAGATCATCGAACGCCAGGTCAGGCTGGGCGACACCGTCACCCCGGGCCAGATCGTGGCCAAGCTGGACCCCGCCGACGCGACCAAGAACGCAGCCGCCGCGAAAGCCCAGTTGTCGGCCGCCCAGCATCAGTTGGACTATGCGCGCCAGCAGCTGGACCGCGACCGCGCCCAGGCACGCGAAAACCTGATCGCCGCGAACCAGCTCGAGCAGACCCGCAACGCCTACGCTTCGGCGCTGGCGCAACGCGACCAGGCCGCGCAGCAAGCGGCGCTGTCGGCTGACCAGTTGAAGTACACCACCCTGCAGGCCGACCATGCGGGCGTCATTACCGCCGAACAGGCCGACACCGGCCAGAACGTGGCCGCCGGGACGCCCGTCTACCAATTGGCGTGGTCCGGCGACATCGACGCGATCTGCGACGTGCCCGAAAGCGTGTTGGCGGGACTTGCCGTCGGTCAACGCGCCAACGTCACGCTGGGCCCGCTGCCCGGCAAGACCTTTACCGCCGTCTTGCGCGAGATTGCGCCGGCCGCCGATCCGCAAAGCCGCACCTACCGCGTCAAGCTCACGCTGGAATCGCCCTCGCCGGACGTCCGGCTGGGCATGACCGCCAACATCAGCTTCGACAATCGGGGTTCAGACAACCAGGCGACCTACACGGTGCCGGCCACCGCGCTGTTCCATGACGGCAAGGCGCCCGCCGTCTGGGTCGTCAAGCCGCAAGAAGACACGCTGGAGCTGCGCCGCGTGCAGGTGCTGCGCTACGACGCCCGCACCGTCACGCTGGCAGGCGGCGTGAAGGCCGGCGAACGCCTGGTCTGGCAAGGCGTGCACACGGTATCCGCCGGCGAAAAAGTGCGCGCCGTGCCGCCGCTGCACCCCGAGGACTTCGCGTCATGAGCGCGCCGGACCGGGAACCCGGCCACAGCCACGAAGAAGGCAAGTTCAACCTGTCGGCCTGGGCGTTGCGCCACCAGCCGCTGGTGATCTTCATCATTACGCTGGTCACGCTGTTCGGCGTGTTGTCGTATTCCAAGCTGGCGCAGTCGGAAGATCCGCCCTTCACGTTCCGCGTCATGGTCATCAAGACCCTGTGGCCGGGCGCGACCGCGCAGCAGGTGCAGGAACAGGTCACCGACCGCATCGGCAAGAAGCTCCAGGAGACCCCCAACACGGATTTCCTGCGCAGCTACTCGCGCCCCGGCGAATCGCTGATCTTCTACACCATGAAGGACTCGGCGCCCGCCAGCACCGTGGCAGACCAGTGGTACCAGATCCGCAAGAAGGTCGGCGACATCCAGGCCACGCTGCCCCAAGGGGTGCAGGGCCCATTCTTCAACGACGAGTTCGGCGACGTCTACACCAACATCTACACATTGCAGGGCGACGGATTCTCGCCGGCGCAGCTGCATGACTATGCGGACAAGCTGCGCACGGTGCTGCTGCGCGTGCCCGGCGTGGCCAAGGTGGACTACTTCGCCGATCAGGCCGAACACGTCTACATCGAAATCTCCAACACGCAGCTGACCCGCCTGGGCGTGTCGCCACAGCAGATCGCCCAGGCGATCAATACGCAGAACGCGGTGGCCAGCGCCGGCACCCTGACGACGGCCGACGACCGCATTTTCGTGCGCCCCACCGGCCAGTTCGAGAACAGCCGCGCGCTGGCGGATACGCTGATCCGGGTGAACGGGAAATCCATCCGGCTGGGCGACATCGCCACGATCCACCGCGGCTACGACGATCCGCCCGTCGAACAGATGCGCGCAGGCGGCAACCCCGTGCTGGGCATCGGCATCACCATGCAGCCCGGGCAGGACGTGGTGCGCCTGGGCAAATCGCTGGGCGCGACCTTCGAAAAGCTGAAGGCCCAGCTGCCCGCAGGCCTGACGTTGACCGAGGTCTCCAGCATGCCGCAGGCGGTCTCGCATTCCGTCGACGACTTCCTGCGATCCGTGGCCGAAGCCGTCGCCATCGTGCTGATCGTCAGCCTGGTGTCGCTGGGCCTGCGCACGGGCATGGTGGTGGTGATTTCGATTCCGGTGGTGCTGGCGGTCACGGCCCTGTTCATGGACGTGTTCGGCATCGGGCTGCACAAGGTGTCGCTGGGCACGCTGGTGCTGGCGCTGGGCCTGCTGGTGGACGACGCCATCATCGCCGTGGAAATGATGTCGGTGAAGCTCGAGCAAGGATGGAGCCGCGCCCGCGCGGCGGCCTACGCCTACACCAGCACCGCCTTCCCCATGCTGACCGGCACGCTCGTCACCGTGGCGGGCTTTTTGCCCATCGCGCTGGCCAAGTCCAGCACCGGCGAGTACACCCGGTCGATCTTCCAGGTGTCGGCCATCGCGCTGATCACGTCCTGGTTCGCGGCCGTGGTGCTGATCCCGCTGCTGGGCTACCGGCTGCTGCCCGAGCGCAAGCGCGAAGCCCATCTGCCGCACGATCACGAACACGACATCTACAACACCCGCTTCTACCAGCGCCTGCGGGGCTGGGTGGCATGGTGCGTGGACCGCCGCTACTGGGTGCTGGCCGCCACCGTGCTGATCTTCGTCGTGTCGATGGCGGGGTTCAAACTCGTGCCGCAGCAGTTCTTCCCCAGCTCGGACCGCACCGAACTGCTGGTGGACATGCGCCTGCAGGAAGGCGCGTCGTTCGCCGCCACGCTGCGTCAGGTGGAGCGGCTGGAAAAGGCCTTGGACGGCCGGCCCGAGATCGACCATTCGGTCAGCTTCGTGGGTACCGGCGCGCCGCGCTTCTACCTGCCGCTGGACCAGCAACTGGCCACGCCCAACTTCGCCCAGCTGGTCATCACCGCGCACTCGGTGGAAGACCGCGAAAAACTGGCGCAGTGGCTGGCGCCGATGCTGCGCGAGGACTTCCCCGCCGTCCGCACCCGCCTGTCGCGCCTGGAGAACGGGCCGCCCGTCGGGTATCAGGTGCAGTTCCGCGTCAGCGGCGACAAGATCTCCGACGTGCGGGCCGTGGCCGAGAAGGTCGCCACCGAAGTCCGCGCCGACAACCGGTCGGTGAATGTGCAGTTCGACTGGGACGAGCCTTCCGAGCGCTCGGTGCGTTTCGAGATCGACCAGCAGAAGGCGCGCGAGCTGGGCATCAGTTCAAGCGACATTTCCGACTTCCTGGCGATGACCCTGTCGGGCTACAACGTGACGCAGTACCGCGAACGCGACAAGCTGATCACGGTCAGCCTGCGCGCGCCCCGGGACGAACGCGTCGACCCCGCCCGCCTGGCCACGCTGGCCATGCCCACGCCCAACGGCCCGGTGCCGCTCGGCAGCCTGGGACAGGTGCGCTACGACCTTGAGTACGGCGTCATCTGGGAACGCGACCGCCAGCCCACCATCACGGTGCAGGCGGACGTGACCAGCGGATCGCAGGGCATCGACGTCACGCAAGCCATCGACAAGAAGCTGGACGCCATCCGTGCGGAACTGCCGGTCGGCTACCGCATCGAAGTGGGCGGCCCGGTCGAGGAAAGCGCCAAGGGCCAGTCGTCGATCAACGCGCAGATGCCGCTGATGGCGGTGGCCGTGCTGACGCTCCTGATGGTGCAGCTGCAGAGCTTTGCACGGGTGCTGATGGTGGTGCTGACGGCGCCGCTGGGCCTGATCGGCGTGGTGGCGGCGCTGCTGCTGTTCGGCAAGCCCTTCGGTTTCGTCGCCATGCTGGGCGTGATCGCGATGTTCGGCATCATCATGCGCAACTCGGTGATCCTGGTGGACCAGATCGAGCAGGACATCCTGAACGGCCACAAGCGCGTGGACGCGATCGTCGGCGCCACCGCGCGGCGTTTCCGCCCCATCGTCTTGACGGCCGCAGCCGCCGTGCTGGCACTGATCCCGCTGTTGCGCAGCAACTTCTTCGGTCCGATGGCGACGGCGCTGATGGGCGGCATCACCAGCGCCACGGTGCTGACGCTGTTCTTCCTGCCCGCGCTGTATGCGGCCTGGTTCCGCGTGCGCCACGACGAACGCGACGAACCGGAAGGCGTGCCGCCCGGCGCCAACGCCGCCGATACGCTGTAACGAGGAATTTGACGATGAAGATCCTCCCCCTCCGGCTGGCCAAGGTGCCGCTCGCGCTGGCGCTGACCCTGGCGCTGGGCGCCTGCGCCTTCGCCCCGGACAGCAAGCCGCCCGCCGTGGCCTCGCCCGCGCAATACGGCGTGGAACCCGTGCCCCCTGCCGGCGCCGCCGCCCAGGGCGTGGCGCAAACCTTCGAGGCAGGCGCGCGTCCCGTGCCCGAATGGTGGAAGCGTTATGGCTCCAGCGCGCTGGATGCGCTGGTGCAGGAAGGCCTGGCCAACAGCCCCAACCTGGCCGCCGCGGAACGCAATCTGGCGGGTGCGCGCGAGCAACTGCGCGCGCAGGTCAATTCGTCGCTGCTGCCGTCCGTGGACGCAGGCGGGAACGCCAAACGCAACCGTGCGCTGACCATGCCCAACCTGCCCGAGCCCACGGCGCTCTACAACGTCTTCACCGGTCAGATCCAGGCCACCTACGATCTGGACCTGTTCGGTGCCGCGCGCTTCGCCAACGCCTCGCTGGCGGCGCAAGTCGAGCAGCAGGCATTCCAGCTGGAATCCGCGCGGCGCTCGCTGGCGGGCAACATCGTCACCGGCGCCATCACCTCCGCATCGCTTGCCGAGCGCGTGGCGCTGACCGAAAAGCAGGTGGTGCTGCTGCGCCAGGTGGCGCGCGATACGCAGCGCCGCTACGAATTGGGATCCGCCTCGCAGAACGATGCGCTGGACGCCGACCAGGACGCCGCCACGTTGGAGGCTTCGCTGCCCGGACTGCGGGCGCAGTGGCACGCCACGCGCCACGCGCTGGCCGTGCTGCTGGGCCGCAGCCCCGACCAGGCCCCGGACGATCTGGCATTCAGCACATTGGCGGTGCCGGCGCAGGTGCCGGTAGTGGTGCCGTCCGAACTGCTGGCGTCGCGCCCGGATGTGCTGGTCGCCGACGCAGTGGTGCAGGCCGCGGCGGCCGATGTGGGCGTGGCCACGGCGCAGCTGTTTCCCAGCCTGTCGCTGTCCGCGTCCATGGGTAAAGGCGGTTTCAGCTGGCCGTCCGCGCTGTCGGGCGCCGGGTCGATCTGGGCGATCGGCGCGTCGCTGACGCAGCCTATCTTCCACGGCGGCGCGCTGCTGGCCGAACGGCGCGCCGCGCAGGAGCGCTACCAGGCCGCCGTGCTGCAGTACAAACAGACCGTGCTGACCGCGTTCCAGGACGTGGCCGACACCTTGTCGCGCCTGGATGCCGACGGGCAGGCGCTGGCCTCGGCCGAAGCATCGCGGCGGGCGGCCGAGCAGTCCTACCGCAACACGGCCAGCCGCGTGCGGCTGGGCGCGCTGGCTCCCTATACGGAGTACGCGGCGGAACAGCATTACGTGGCGGCGCGGCTGCGCGAACTGGAATACGCGAATGCCCGTCTGACCGAAACCGCGGCACTGTTCCAGGCCATGGGCTCGCCCGCGCGGGCCCCGGAGACCGCCTCCCGGCAGCCCTGAAGCGACCGGACCCCGGCAGTCAGCAAACAGGCCCCTCGCGCTTACGCCGCAGGGGCCTGTTCTTTCATGCGCGCGGCCAACGCCAGCGATTCGATGCGGCGCGCGGCGGATTGCAGCAGCGCCGTCGTCTTGTCCTGCGCGATCGTGTTCAGCCGCGTCGCCAGGAACGTGACGGTCAGCGCGCCGAAGATGCGGCGGTCTTCCTGGAACACCGGCACCGCGATGCCCGCCCGCTCGGGCGATATTTCCCCCACCCCCAGGTAAGCGCCCTGCACGCGGATCGTGTCCAGCCGCGCCGTGAATTCACCCAAGGTATCGCCCAGGCCCAGCGCGCGGACCTCTTCCGCGTGCGCCTCGTACAGCTTGCGCTGGTCCTTGCGTGGCAGGAACGCCACGATGGTCTTGGCCGTGGCGCCGCGGAACAAGGGATGCGCGCGGCCGCGGCCATGGGCGATGCCCAGTTCATCGGGGCCGCGTTCGTGATGGATGTTCAGGATGCGCAAGCCGTGGATCACGCTGAGCAGCACGTCGCCCCCGACTTGATCGACCACCTCGCGCATGATCGGCCGCGCCACGGCCAGTACCGGGTCGCCATCGATGATCAGGTGGTCCAGTTCGATGATGCGCGGCCCCAGCTTGTAGCCGCCGCCCGTCATGCGCAGCAGATAGCCCAGGTCGGACAGATCGCGGATGTAGCGGTAGCCCGTGGGCGCCGAATACGCCAGGCGGGAAATGATGTCCTCGGCCGTGAGCACCGGAGTGTCTAGGCTGAAGAGGTCAAGAATGGCCAGGGCTCGCTTCAGGGTGGACATGGGGTCTGGGGGCAAGGAACAACGCGGGAAACGGGCGGAGCGTATCACAGCGCCCGGCCGCGCAGCACGGCGTCATGAAGGCAGGCTATCGCTTGTTCGCCCGCAGCCAGACGAAGGCTATCGTCTTTCTTATTTTTATCATTTATAGATAAATACTAATTGGTAAGAATGAATTTTTATCGAATAATGATATTTAACTAGAAGCAGCACCCAAGGGGAAATCCATGAAGCAGTCATGCAGCAATGACGTACCGGAAGGCGGCATCAGCCGCCGCCAATTCCTGACAGCATCCGCCGCCGCGCTGGCCGGCGCGGCGATCGCCCGCCCCGGGCAAGCGTGGGCGGCGGACTATCCGGCGGGGCGCGCGATCCAGTTCATCGTGCCCTTCCCCGCGGGCGGCGGCACCGACCTGGTGGCCCGGCCGCTGGCGCAGGGCATCGGCGAAGCGCTCAAGCAAAGCGTGGTCGTCATCAACAAAGGCGGGGCGGCGGGCAACATCGGCACGCAGCAGGCCGCGCGCTCGGCGCCCGACGGCTACACCATCGCCCTGGGCTCCACCGGCACGCATACCGTGAACCAGAGCCTGTACGAGAACATCGGCTACGACCCGGTCAAGGATTTCGAACCGGTGTCGATGGTCTGCTACTACAACAATGTGCTGGTCGTGCACCCGTCGTTTCCGGCGCGCACGCTGCAAGAGCTGGTCGCCCTTATCAAGGCAAATCCGGGCAAGTACTTCTACGGCATCACGCAAAACGGCAGTTCGGCGCATCTGGCCATGGAGCTGCTGAAGGCCACGGCCGGGCTGGACTTGCCCGGCGTGCCGTACAAGGGCGCCGCGGCGGCGGTCAACGACTTCCTGGGCGGGCAGTTCCCCATCCTGATGGACGTCGTGATCAACCAGCAGCAATTCATCCACGGCGGCAAGTCGCGCCCGCTGGCGGTGACGTCCGCGCAGCGCGCGCAGGCGCTGCCGGACGTGCCCACCGTGGCCGAGTCCGGCTTCCCCGGCTACCAGGCCATCGGCTGGAACGGCGTGTTCGTGCCCGCCGGCACGCCGGCCGCCATCGTCAAGACGCTGAACGGCGCGGTGCAAAGCGCGCTCAAGCAGCCAGCGCTGGCGCAATTGACGCAAAACGGGTTGGAGCTGCATGGCGGCACGCCCGAAGCACTGGGCCGCTTCGTCGCCAGCGAAAGCGAGAAGTGGCGCACCCTGATCAAAAACGCCGACATCAAGGCCACCTGATGCAACGAATTCCTTACGGCGCCGCCATCGGCGCCGACGCCAACCCCTGGCTGCCGCTGGACCACGAACTGCGCGCGCAGGGCTTGCGGGCCGCTGACGCCCCGCCGGTGCGCGCCGTGGTCTGCGTCACCGTCCACGTGGACGGCCCCGCCGTCGAAGTCGGCCGCAAGCAATTGCCGGTGGGCCCGTACACCGCGGGCCGCTATGCGATCCGGCGCGGCGTGCCCCGGCATCTGGAGATCCTGGCGCGGCACCGCATGCCCGCCACCTTCTTCGCCTGCGGATACGACGTCGAACACTACCCCGCGACCTTCCACACCATCCTGGCCGCCGGACACGAGATCGCCGCGCACGGCTATCTGCACGAAGCCTGGGACCTGGGCGACGAAGAGCCTGCGCTGCTGGCCAAGACCCACCGGATCATCCAGCAGGAATTGGGTGTGACGCCGGTGGGCTGGTGTTCACCGTCCGGGCGCAAAAGCCATCGCACCCTGCCCGCGCTTCGCGAGTTGGGCTACTGCTACGACGCCAGCGAAAAGGACCAGGACCGGCCCTACCTGGCCGACGGCGACGACGGCTTCATCATGCTGCCGAACAACACCGTGTCGCTGGACGACTACCCCTTCTACTTCTCGGGCCACAGCCTGGCCGCCGAAGCCTGCGACAACTGGGTCCAGGAATTCGAGGCCCTGCGCCAGGCCGAAGGCTATGTGCACCTGACCGTGCACCCCAAGGCCGCCGGGGGTTCCGGCACGCCCGCCCGTGCTGCGGCCCTGGACCGCTTCCTCGCCCACGTCGCCGCGCAACCGGACGTGCACGTCATGACGCTGGAAGCGCTGGCCCGCCACTGCCTTGCCCGCCCCGACAACTGGAGACGCGCATGACCGCCCCCAAGACCGTGCTGGTGACCTTGAACGTGCAAGGCATCGGCCCCGAAGCCGCGACCCAACCCGAAACCGCGCTGCACGGCCGGGATGCCCATGGCCGCTACACCTATGGCGGCGGCCTGTCCCGCGTGCTGGACATGCTGCGCCGGCAAGGCATCCGCGCCACGCTCTTCTGGCCGGTGTTCGAAGCCGAGCGTTGCCGCGACCTGCTGGAGCAGAGCCTGCGCGACGGCCACGAGGCGGCCTCCCAGGGCAACGCCTTCGAAGACCTGAGCACGCTGGGCGACCGCGAAGCCGAGGTGCTGGAGCGCGCCCGCGACCGCCTGGCCCGTTTGACGGGCGCCGCGCCGCAGGGCTTCCGCTACACCAGCAGCGCGTTTTCAGCGCGCACCGTGCCGCTTCTGCGGCAATTGGGCTACCGCTACGACAGCAGCGCGATCGACGACGACGCGCCCTATGCGCTGGACGGCGACGGCGGCGCAGGCATGGTCGAGCTGCCCTGGAGCGAAGGCCTGTGCGACGCCACGCATTTCAGCCGCCGCGTCACCCAGGACCGCGCCTATGCGCACTGGGTGGAACAAGGCGACGCGTTGCTGGCCGCCGAAGGCTACGCCTGCCTGACCCTGCATCCGCGCGCCGACCACGGCGTGGGCCGGGCGGCGCGTCTGCAGAAAGTGGAGCAATTGCTGGAACGCTTCCGGGCGGCCGGCGCCGAGTTTGCGGCGTGCGGCGATCTGGCGGCGCGTGCATTGCGGACAGGATAGATCCGTCATTGGGTAAACCCTGAGCAATATTGGCGCCAAAATAAGCTAACATTTTTGAAATATTGATTTCCCTCCGACTACACGGCGCGCGTCGCCGCTTACCGTCCATGACCCAGATCACCCAATTCCCCTTCGTATCGGTTTCCGGCACGCCCGAAGCCCGTGGCCGCTCCTATGGCCAGCAAGCCGCCGACCGCGTGCGCAAAAGCGCGGCCATGTACGGCCAGACGCTGGTCGACCTGGGCTACGACGCCATGGCGCGCACCCAGCTCATCGCCCACTTCGCCCGTGAAATCGAGGACTTCGCCCCGCATTACCTGGAAGAAATGCGCGGCATCGCCGCAGGTGCGAATGTGCCGTTCGAAGACATCGTGATGGTGAACGCCCGCACCGAAGTCGTCGCCAAGGCGCGCGCCGAAAAGAAAAAGGCCGCCGAACTGGAACCCGGCGACGGCTGCACGGGCGCCCTGATCCTGCCCACGCGTTCGGCCAACGGCAACCTGATCCATGGCCAGAACTGGGACTGGCGCGCCGAATGCGCCGAAACCGCCATCGTGCTGCGCGTGCGCAACGACAACGGCCCGGACATCCTGACTTTCGTTGAAGCCGGCGGCCTGGCCCGCAGCGGTCTGAACAGCGCCGGCGTGTCCATCACCGCCAACTACCTGGAATCCGACCGCGACTTCCGCCAGTTGGGCGTGCCGCTGTCGCTGATCCGCCGCAAGGTGCTGGAACAGCAGCATTTCGCGCTGGCCATCAAGGCCGTCGCCACCACCCCCAAGTCGTGTTCGAACAACATCATGATCGGCATGGCCGCGGGCTTTGGCGTCGACTACGAATGCACCACCGATGAAGCCTTCCCGATCTACCCCGGCGCCGACGACCTGATCGTGCACGCCAACCACTGGGTCAGCGAAGTGGCGCTGGGCAAGCTGCGCGACACCGGCCGCGCCAGCACGCCGGAAAGCGCCTACCGGGACTGGCGCGTGCGCCGCCTGCTGAACGAGAAGACGCAGCTGACGCGCGAAGATCTGAAGCACGCCCTGTTCGACGACTTCGGTTCGCCCTATTCCGTCTGCCGCCCGCCGCGCCCGGGCAGCCACGACAACCTGTCGGCCACGGTCGCCATGGTCGTGATGGAGCCCGCCGCCGGCCTGATGGAAGTGGCGCCGCTGCCCGCGCTGAACCGCACGTTCACCCGCTACAGTCTGACCGCAGAACCCGAACTGCTGGCCGCCGCCTGACCGGCAATGCGCCCGCGCAACCCGAGGAAATATCAATGAAGAACCATTGTTTGCGCGCCGCGGTTGCGCTGGCGCTGGCCGCTCTGGCCGGCACGGCTGCCGCGCAATCCGCGCCGCCGCTGCGCATTTCGCTGACGGCCGACATCCGTTCGACCGAACCCGGCGTCAACCGCGACAGCAACAGCGACGCCGTCGTCCTGCACATCGTGGAAGGCCTGGTCGCGTACGGCGAAGACGCCGAAGTGCGCCCCCTGCTGGCCAAGTCCGTCGACATCAGCCCGGACGGCAAGACCTATACCTTCAAGCTGCGCGACGGCATCAAGTTCCATAACGGCAAACCGATGACGTCGGCCGACGTGCTGTGGACGTGGCAGCACTACACCGCCGCCAATTCCGGCTGGCGCTGCGCCAGCGAATTCGACGGCCGCGGCACGGTGAAGGTCACCGGCGTGGAAGCGCCCGACGCGCAGACGGTGGTCTACCACCTGGAAAAACCCACCAGCCTGTTCCTGGCGTCGCTGGCCCGCACCGATTGCGGCGGCACCGGTATCCTGTCCAAGGACTCCGTTGGCGCGGACGGCGCCTGGATCAAGCCCATCGGCACCGGCCCGTTCGAACTGGCCGAATGGAAACGCGGCGAATACATCCGCCTGACCAAGTTCGCGGGCTACTCGAACCTGGACGGCAAGCGCGACGGCTACACCGGCTCGAAGCGTCCGTTGGTGGACGAAGTGCGCTTCATGATCGTGCCGGACGATTCCACGGCCAAGGCCGCCTTGCAGCGCGGCAACATCGACATCATCGAAGACGTGTCCAACAACGACGTGCCGGTGCTGCAAGGCACGCCGAACGTGAAGGTGGCCTACGCGCCGGTGATGAGCATGACGGCGCTGCTGTTGCAGACCAAGGACCCGGTGCTGTCCAGCCCGAAGATGCGTCAGGCCCTGGCCCACGCCATCGATTACAAGCAGTTGGCCGCGGCCGTGACCGAAGGCCTGGCCCAGCCCAACAATTCCATCGTGCCGCTAGTGTCGCCCTACCATGACGCGGTCCAGAAGAAAGGCTGGGACTACGACCCGGCCGCGGCGCAGAAACTGCTGAAGGAAGCGGGCTACAAGGGCCAGGAACTGTCGATCCTGACCACGAAGCGTTACCCGCAGTCGTATAACTCGGCGGTGATCGTGCAGGCGATGCTGCAGTCGGTGGGCATCAATGCGCAGTTGTCGGTGGTGGAGTGGGCGACGCAGCTGGACCGCTACAACGCGGGCACCTATCAGATGATGACGTTCCCGTATTCGGCGCGCCTGGACGCGGCGCTGAACTACGAGATGGTGACGGGCGACAAGGCCAAACAACCGCGCAAGGTCTGGGATAACCCGGAAGCCGCGAAGCTGGTGGAAGCGGCGTCGGTGGATACGGATCATGCCAAGCGGCAGGCGGCGTTCGATCAGCTGCATCAGCTGTTCCTGGCGGACGTGCCGAGCATTCCGCTTTATAACGGGCTGGATATCGGGGCTTACCGGAGCAGCATCAAGGGGTACCAGCCTTGGGCGGTGAAGAAGCCGCGTGCATGGGAAGTGGAGCGGGTTTCTCAGTGAGCGCTGTAAGGCGGTGAAGTAGGACGCCCGTCGGCGCAGCCACCCTGACGGCGCGCGCCCACGATTGCGGTCCGGAGCCTTCGCTCCGGACTGCCCCCTTGTCATCTTCGTTGCGGCCTGCGGCCGCGGCCTTCAGATTCCCTCGGGCGCATCGAGGTTGCGCGCCGTCAGGGTGGCTGCGCCGACGGGCTACCAGCGTCTTGGCTTGAGGCGCTGCCAGACCCGTGGTTGGCGGAGAGTCTTGCGTCGCCCGCCGATTGCGGCCGCGCGGGCGGCCACAATCGGCATACATGGTTGCGGGCGTCGTGGCGGTGTTTCTCTGCAAGCGACCGCGCTCCTGTTGGGCGTAATCGCTCGTTCCCTGGCCCCTTCCTGATCCATCGCAGACGCCGTCCTGCGCCAATCGCGCCCGCCTTCTGGGCGTATCCCCCTTCCTCGGCTCCGCACCCCGATCAGGACATTTCCCTTCCCCATTTCTGCCCTTCGCCGAGCCAGCGCGTACGCCTCGCCTATTCGGGATACTACTGGTATCCCATTGGGATACCAATGAAGTACCGTTCAGCCATCGCATGGCCGCGACCTGTTTTTCCCGGGGGCGGCGCCGCTTCCATTCCTGCAACACGCCATGAACGCTACGCAACGCACCTATCAAACGCTTCTGGACCAAATCGTTTCGCGCCGGATTCCGGCTGGCGAAGTGCTCGAAGAGCGCCGCCTGGCCGATGAGCTGGACGTGTCGCGCACGCCCCTGCGCGCCGCCATGAATCGGTTGCTGGGCGAAGGCATGCTGGAGCGCCTGTCCAACGGATCGATCGTGGTGCGGTCGTTCGGCGTGACGGATCTGCTGGAGTTGCTGCAGATCCGCAGCCTCTTGGAAAGCGAGGCGGCGGCGATGGCGACGGGGCGCATTCCGGCCGAGCCGCTGGAAGGACTGCGCACGCGCCTGCAGGCCTTGCTGGATGCCCAGACGCCTGACGAAAAGTCGGATTGGGAAGTCGACAACGCCCTGCATGACCTGGTGGCCGCCTATTGCGGCAACCGGAATCTGGCGTCGATGATCACCGCGACCCGCCGGCAGGTGCGGATGTGCGACGTTGAGCGATTGCCGCAGCGGCAGGTGCAAGCCAGGGAAGAGCACCTGGCGATCGTGCAGGGCCTGTTGTCGGGCGATTCCGCCCGCGCGCGCCAGGCGATGGCCGCCCATCTGGAGAGCGTGCGCCGCAGCTACGTCAACTCGTTGGGATACCTGAGCCATGGCGCGTGACGTGACGAATTCTCCCGCCGTCGTGCGCGCCCAGCCGCTTACCGCCGATGCGTTCGCGCCATATGGCGAAGTGATCGCGCATCAGGGCGCGGAACGCCGCCACTTCCTGACGGAGCCGATGCGGCACGGGCCGCAAGTCATGCGGCAGGCCTGCTGGGTCAGCCGCGTGAATGCGCGGCCGGCCGGCCCGGTCGTGATCGAACTGATGGAGCGGCATCCGCACGCGGCCCAGACCTTTGTTCCCCTGACGGCGACGCCCTACCTTGTCGTGGTCGCGCCGACCGGGGCCGACGGCTTGCCGGATATGGCGCGGTTGGCGGCCTTTCTGGCGTCCGGCAGCCAGGGCGTTTGCTATCGCGTCGGCACCTGGCATCACGGCTTGACCGTGCTGGGCGGGCCGGCGGAATTCCTGGTCTTGATGGGCCAGACCGGCCGTGATGACGACGATGAGTTCTGGCAGGCGCCGGCCCCCCATGCCGTCGTTTCCCTTCCCGGTTGATTCTTCTCAGGTGGCTTGTCCGTGATGAACTTCGATCCTCCCCACTTGCGCCGCGATTTCATCGGCTATGGCGCAAATCCCCCCGATCCCCAATGGCCCGGCGGCGCGCGTCTGGCGCTGAACCTGTGCATCAACTATGAGGAAGGCGGCGAGCCGTCGGTGCCGGACGGCGACGCGGAATCCGAGACCGGGCTGACCGAAGGCGGCGCGGGCGGCTTTACCGGCCGCGACCTGGCGGCCGAGTCGATGTTCGAATACGGCAGCCGCATCGGTTTTTGGCGGGTGCATCGGATGCTGCAATCCCGCGGCATGACCGCGACGGTGCTGGGCTGCGGCCTGGCGCTGGAACGCAACCCCGAGGTCTGCGACGCGATCCGCGCCGCGGGCTATGACGTCTGCGCGCATGGCTGGCGCTGGGAACGGCATCAGAACCTGACGTTGGAACAGGAACGCGAGCGCATCCGCCGCACGGTGGAATCCATCACCCGTTCGGTGGGCTCGCGCCCGCTGGGCTGGTACTGCCGCTATGGCCCCAGCCTGAATACCCGCGCGCTGCTCGTGGAGGAAGGCGGGTTCCTGTATGACTCCGACACCTACAACGACGAACTGCCCTACTGGACGCACGTCGGCGACACGCCGCATCTGCTCGTGCCATACGGCCTGGCCAACAACGACGCCAAATTCATCCGCGGCGGCATGGCCACGGGACAGGATCTGTTCGAGTACCTGCGCGACGCCTTCGACATGCTTTACGAGGAAGGGTCGACGGCTCCCAAGATGATGTCCGTGGGGCTGCACCTGCGCCTGGTCGGCCAGCCCGGCCGCGCGGCGGGGCTGGCGCGCTTCCTGGACCATGTGGCGGCCCACCGTGATGTGTGGGTGTGCCGCCGCGCGGATATCGCCCGCCACTGGCACGCCTGCCATCCGTTCGCCCAGGACGCGCTGCGCTGATTCGTTTTCTGCAATGACCACGTTTTCTCTTTCAGGAGAGCAGTATGTCGAAGTACAGGAAATTCAATCGCCGCGGCGCGTTGGCCACCGCGCTGGCCGCGGTGCTGGCGCTGGGTCTGGGGACGGCTGCGCAAGCGCAACCGCAGCCCTATCCGAACAAGCCCATCCGCATCGTCGTGCCCTTCCCGCCGGGTGGCGCGGCCGACACGCTGGCGCGCGCCCTGTCGCAACAACTGAACGACACCCTTGGCAAGCAGGTGATCGTCGAGAACCGGGCGGGCGCGGGTGGCACCATCGGGACCAATGCCGTGGCAAGGGCGGAACCGGACGGCTACACGCTGCTGCTGGGCAACGTATCGACGCTGGCGATTGCCCCCAGCCTGTACCCGAACCTGAACTATGACCCGGTCAAGGACTTCCAGCCGATCACGCTCGTCGGCAAGAGCCCGCTGGTCTTCGCCATCAACCCGGCCCTGCCCGCCAAGAACCTGCCGGAACTCGTTGCCCTGGCCGCGAAAGAACCGGGCAAGCTGACGTTCGGATCTTCCGGCGCCGGCAGCATCACCCATCTGACTGGCGAAGTCCTGAACCTGGCCACAGGCGGCAAACTGGTGCACGTGCCCTACAAGGGCAGCTCGCCGGTGCTGCTGGCCGTGGCCTCGGGCGAATTGAGCATGGGCGTCACCCAGGTCGTGGAAATGCTGCCTCAGTACAAGGCCGGCCGTGTCGGCGCCGCGGCCGTGACCGGAACCGAAAAGTCGCCCGCGCTGCCCGACGTCTCGACGGCGGCATCCCAGGGGGTGAAGGGGTTGGAAGCGACCACCTGGTACAGCCTGATGGCGCCGGCCGGCGTGCCGGCTGCCGTCATCGAGCGCTTGCAGCCTGCCCTGCAGCAAGTGCTGACCAACCCGGACCTGCGCAAGCGCTACGCCGACGAAGGGCTGATCCTGGCCCCGTCCACGCCCGCGGAATTGGGCGCCTTCCTGGGCAAGGAAGTCCAGGATTGGGGCGCCGTCATCAAGCAAGCGGGCGTCAAACTCGACTAACGCACTTTCCGGGGATCGTGGGCCCGGGACAGCACAAGGGGCAATTGCTGTATTGAGAACGATTTGCAATAATGCACGCCCCTTTGTCCCAATGGCCCCGACCCCGTGTCCTCCCGACGCCCGCCCCTACCCGGATGGCTGGCCCATTACGCTGATCTGGTCAGTGCGTGGGCACGGCGCAAGCATGATGCCGACGAGGGGCAGGATGCCGCACAGAATGCGGCGCTAAGCCTGTTGCAGGCCGCGCAGCCCGATCTGCTTCGGGACCCGGCGGCTTACCTGCGGCGCAGCATCCGCAACGGCATGACGGCGCGGTATCAGGACAAGGTCTCGGTCCATAGCGTGGCCTGGCAGGAATTGGCGGAACACGAGCACCCGGCCGTCGCGGAGGTCGAATCGAACACTCGGGCGTCGCAGCTTTCCGACGCCTTGCAGCAAGCGCTGGAAGAACTGCCCCTGCCTTGCCAGCAGGTCTTCGCCTGGCATCGGCTGGAAGGCCGGACCATGGGCGAGATCGCGCAGCGCATGGACCTGTCGGTCAGCATGGTGGAAAAGCATATGGCACGCTGCATGCGCCATCTGCACATCAGGTTGAAGCAACATGCCCCCTGAGCCCCTGTATAGTCTTCGGCTTCCCAAGACGGCATCAACCCGTGCGCCCATGACGGATCCCTCTCAACCCGATTCCAGCGACCGTGCCTCGCAAGCGGCGGCGGACTGGTTCGCGCGTGTGCGGTCGGGCGGGATGACGCCCGCCCAGCAGGCGGCATTCGAAGCGTGGCGGCAGGCCGATCCCGCCCATGCCGCCGCCTACGCCGAGATGGAAGCCGTGTGGCAGGCCACTGCCCGGTTCGACGCCGAACGCCTGCGCCGCGTGCTGCCGTCGCGGCAGCCGTCGAGTATTGGCCGGCGCCGTCTGGCGTTCGGGTTGGGGCTGAGCGCGGCCGCGGTCGCCGGGGTCAGCTGGAACCTGTGGCCGTCGGACCCGATCCTGCAAGAGCAGGTGATCACGACCCGCGCGGGCGAAAGGCGCCAGGTGCTGCTGTCCGACGGCACCATGCTCGAGGTCAACACCGCCACCCGCGCGCGCGTGCGGCTTTACGCGGACCGCCGGACGGTGGACATGGAGTCCGGAGAAATCATGTTCTCGGTGACGCCGGACGCGCAGCGGCCGTTCCTGATCGACGCGGGTCAGACCCAGGTGCGGGTGACCGGAACCCGGTTCAACGTCCGCCGCGATGGCGACGCGGCGTCTGTCGCCGTCGAATCCGGCTCGGTCGCCGTGACGACGGGCAGTTGGTGGCGGCGGCAAGCCGTCAACCTGACCGCCGGCCAAGGCGTGCGCAAGCCCGCGGGCCAAGCGCTGACGGACATCGAATCCGTCGACGTGCAGGCGCTGACCGCCTGGCGCCAGGGCAAGATCGTCGTCGCCAATGCGCCGCTGGCGGAAGTCATCAGCGAAATGAATCGCTATCTGGCGCAACCCATCTTGCTGGCCGACGCGCGCCTGGGGCGGCTGCGGATCGCGGGCGTCTTCAGCGTGGACGACCCCAGCGCCTTCCTGAATGCCCTGCCCTCGATGGTTCCCGTCGAGGTCTTGCGAGGCCGCGACGGCGGCATCGTCATCCGTGCCCGTTGAACCGCCCTGCGGCGCGAAAAAATACATTTAGTTTCAAATAATCTGCGCTTTCCATTACGGACTTTCGCGCGTTTTCCACTCTGGACAGTAGCGGTTGGGCGGCGGGCTTCCCGCCGCCCTTCCAAAGCACCTTTGGCCAAAGGGAAACCGGCGCCTCGCGCCTGCACGCCTCGTCATGGAATAGAAGGATCGTGAGCATCAACATTTCGCGCAAGCGCAAGCCAGCGCTTTCCCGCCCCGCCGCCTGGCGCACCTGGATCGGCGCATGCGGCCTGGCCGCAAGCCTGGGCGCCCTGCCCGCCCCCGGCACCGCGCAGGCCCAACCGGCCGCGGTCCGGATCGACATCCCGGCCCAATCGCTGAACCAGGCGCTGCTGCAGCTTGGCCAGCAGGCGCCCATCGAAATCTATTTCGTGCCCGATCTGGTGGCCGGGCTGAACGCCCGCCAGGTCAGCGGAACCATGACGCCGGAACAGGCGTTGGACCAGTTGCTGCACGGCACCGGCATCCGCTACGTGCGTGACGGGGGCAGTATCACGCTGACCTCGGCGCCGGGGCCGGTGCAGCTGGCGCCCGTCACCGTGACGGGCGCCTTTGACGCCACGTCCGAAAACACCCATTCCTATGCCGCCCAGGCCGTGACCCTGGGCAAGACCGCGGAATCGTTGCGCGAAACGCCGCAGTCTGTCACGGTCATCACTTCGCGCCAGATCGAAGACCGCGGCATGACGACCTTGGCGGACGCGATGACCGCGGCAACCGGCATCACCGTCGTCCCCGACGAATACGTCACCGGGGGCAAGTATTTCTCGCGCGGGTTCCAGATCACCGACATCCGGGTGGACGGCGGCGCAGTCGCCGCGCTGGGCAAGAACGACTTCATCGCGGACCCGGATCTGGTCAAGTACGACCGCATCGAAGTCCTGCGGGGCGCGGACGGCCTGTATTCCGGCGCCGGTGAACCCGGCGGCACCATCAACCTGGTGCGCAAGCGGCCGCTGGAAGGCTTCCAGGCCAAGGGCAGCGTGTCGGCCGGCAGCTGGGACAACTACCGCGCCGTGGCGGACCTGAGCAGCCCGCTGGTGGAAAACGGCAAGCTGCGCGGGCGCATCGTGGCGGCGGCCGACACCAAGCACTACTTCTACGACACCGCCAAATCAGCCGGCCAGACGTTCTACGGCGTGCTGGAAGCCGACGTCGCGCCGCGCACCACCGTCATGCTGGGCGCCAGCTACGACAAGCGCCGCGAAACGCCCTGGTACTACGGCTTGCCCCGCTACAACACCGGCGAGGACATCGGCTTCACCCGCAGCACCAGCCTGGCGACCGACTGGAGCGCGAAGCACCATGAAGCCTGGGACATCTTCGGCGACGTGAAGCACACGTTTTCCAACGGCTGGAAATTCTCGTTGTCGGCCACGCATTCCGCCCAGCACTACAACGACAAGTACGGCTACCTGAGCGGCGCGGTCGATCCGGCGACCGGCGACGGCATGGCCTACAGTGGCGCCTACTTCCGTTCGGCCGGCTACCAGAACCAGCTGGACACGAACCTGGCAGGCAGCTTCGACCTGCTGGGACGCTCGCACGATTTCATCATCGGCGCCGACTACAGCAAGCACAAGGCGCATGCCAAGCGCACGGAGCTTGCCGGCGGAGGCCCCGTCAACCTGGCGGACTTGTCCCAGGCGTACTGGCCCGAACCCGACACGCCGGACTTCGGTGTCGGCACGTCCTACATCGACTTCCCGTATTACGGCGAAGAGCGCTCCGGCGCCTATGCCCGGTTGCGCCTGTCGCTGGCCGATCCGCTGCACGTCATCGGCGGGCTGCGGATCAGCAACTACAAGCAGTTCCTGGAACGCTCGGGCATGGCCGACGACGGCACCGCCAACTGGACCGAGCGCTACAACTTCAAGGACAACGACGTCATCACGCCCTTCGGCGCGGTCACGTACGACCTGAACGAGGCCTGGACCACCTACCTCAGCTACGCCGAGATCTACAAGCCGCAGGCGGGATACCTGTCGGGCCCGCAGCCCGGCAAGCCGCTGGACCCGATCACCGGCCGCACCTATGAATGGGGCGTGAAGGGATCGCACATGGGCGGCAAGCTCAACACGTCGGCCGCGCTCTACTACACCGAGCGCAACGGCGAAGCCGCGTCCGACGGCCGCTACCCCACCGATTCCAACCCCGACGACGGCAGCGCCTGCTGCTACATCGCGCAAGGCAAGGTGGTCAGCCGCGGCATCGACCTGGAAGCCAGCGGCGAACTGACGCCCGGATGGCAGCTGTACGCGGGCTATACCTTCAACCACAACAAGGACCGCCGGGGCGACCAGCGCTACGCCAAGAACACGCCGGCGCATCTGTTCAAGCTGTGGTCCACCTACCGGCTGCCTGGCCAATACAACAAGTGGATGGTGGGCGGCGGCGTGACCATGCAAAGCAAGAGCTCGGTCAGCGGCCAGGAATGGGTGCAGTCGGGCGGGCAATGGAGCCAGGCGGGCTACACGACCCGCCAGGGCGGCTACACGGTCGCCAACGCGCTGGTGCAGTACGACATCAGCAAATCCATGAGCGCCACGCTGAACGTCAACAACCTGTTCGACAAGCGCTACTACTCGGGCCTGGGCTCCAACAGCAAGAACAACTATTACGGCACGCCGCGCAACGTCATGCTGACGATGCGCGCCACGTTCTGAATGCGATAGGCCCCGGGGCATCACTGCCCCGGGGCCTATCGCGCCAGGCGGCGCCCGGACGGGCGCCGCGCCTTAGTTGGCGACCTTGGTTTCCCAGACGCGCGGCTTGCCTTCCCAGACCGAGAAGCCTTCGACGCGCTTGTTGACCGCCCAGGCGTCCGCCCCGTTGTACAGCATCAGCATCGGGGTCTGTTCCAGCATCAGGGCGTGCAATTGGTCGAACAGGGCCTGGCGCTTGGCCGGGTCGGATTCCAGGAAGCTCTCGTCTATCAGCTTCTGCGCGGCGGGATCATCCCAGACCTTGCGCGGCTGCTTTTCCTTGTCGCCGGCGAACTGCTCGAAGCTGAGCGACGGGTCCAGGCGCGACGAGAACGAGAACGAGCTGACCTGGTACTTGCCGGTGTTGTAGCGGTCCAGCTGCGTGGCCCATTCCAGCACCTCGATCTTGGCGTTGATGCCGACCGACTGCATCATGGCCTGCGCGATCACGGCGACCTGGTAGCTGGGCACGTGGGCGCGCTTGTTCGCGTAGATGACGACGGGTTCGCCCTTGTAGCCCGCTTCCTTCAGCAGCTGCTGCGCGCGCGCCGGGTCGTACTTGTAGCTGCGCTTTTCCGCTTCCTTGTAATAGGCCGAACCGGCGTAGACCGCCGAATTGTTCAGTTGGCCCAGGCCTTCGGAGGCGGCGGCGACCACCTGCGGAATGTCCAGTGAAGCGGCGATGGCCTGGCGCACCTTCACGTTCTTCAACACCGGATCCTGCGTCTGGAACAGCAGCACGTGCTTGACGGCGTCGTGCGGGCTGAAGACGGTCAGGTTCTTGGCGCTCTTCAATTCGCCCACATCGGTGTTGGTGATCTGGCTGGCGTCGATGGCGCCGGACATCAGGCCGGCCTTGGAGGTGGACGGATCCGGCACGACCAGGAACTTCACCTCGTCTACCAGCGGGCGCTTGGAGCCCACGTAGCCGTCCGGCTTGTCGCCTTCGGGCGAGACATAGTCCTTGAACGCCGACAGCAGGGTGTATTCGCCGCGCTTCCAATCCTTGAACATGTAGGGGCCGGTGCCCACGGGCTTGATCCACGAGCCGTCGGCCGCCACCGAATCCTTGGAGATGATGGCGGTCATGCCGCAGTCGGTGCGCGCCAGCGAATCCAGGAATACCGCCGACTTGCGGTCGACCTTCATCACGACGGTCTTCGCATCGGGCGCGGACACGTCCGTCACCTTCAGGCCGTTGCGGCCGTCGAAGTCACTGCGGCAGCGCCAGTCCGTCTTGGGATCCATGTAGCGCTGCCAGTTCCAGATCACATCCGCCGAGGTCAGCGTGGCGCCGTTGTGGAACTTGACGCCGTCACGCAACGTGAAGGTGTAGGTCAGGCCGTCTGGCGACAAGTCGACCGACTTGGCCAGCAGTGGGCCGACCGTGCCGTTCTCGCGGTAGCCGACCAGGCCTTCGACGATGTTCAGCACCACGCCGTCGGTGGTGTTGTCGCGGTTGACGCCGGGGTTGGTCGAGCGGATGTCGGCCGGTTGCGCCACAGTGAGCACTGCGGCGTGGACCGGCACGGCGGCAAGCGCCAGGGAGAGCGCAAGCGCCCGCGGAACGAAATGGTGGTGCATGGAAAAGACTCCCCGGCGTGCGGCGCAGATTTCACGCATATATTGGCGCCAAAATAATCTGCTAATTATGGCGACTC
>NZ_DBHKZA010000001.1:0-95338 GCF_057314935.1 Achromobacter sp. | reverse complement strand
GGATCAGCGCGGCCAGTTCACGGTTGCTGCACAGGTCGTACATCCCCGCGTGGAACGCCAGGTTGACCTCGTACTGCTCCAGCAAGGTGCCGTCGTGCAGCAGCTTGGCGAAGCGTTCGGCCAGGGTGCGCAAGGCGCGGACCTTGGCGGCCGTGACGTTGGGCATCAGGTCGGCGGCCGCCCCGGTTTCCAGCAGGACGCGGATGTCGCGGATCTGCAGATGCTGGTCCGGATCCATCGCGTACACGTGGTAACCCCGGTTCGGGATGTGCGCGATCAGCCGCTTGGCGGCCAATTGGTCTAACGCCCGCCGGACGTCCAGACGCTTGGCGTCATAGCGTTCTTGCAGGTCGATCTGTTTCAACCAGGCGCCGGGACCATACACACCCGACTGAATATCATGGGCAATACGGTCAACCAGGCCGGGCTGCGTCGCTGCCGCTTTCGGCATGGACCACTCCCGTCAATCAATTCCAAGCGCGTATTTTAGGCATAACTTCTTGCGGCGATAGCAGGGGGTTCCCCCCCTGCCCTCAGGCGGTGGCCCGCAGGGGCTCCTGGCCGTCCAGCCGCCAGCGCAGGCGCACGCCGCCGGTGTCGGTGGATTCCAGGGCCGGAATCGCCGACAGCAGGCTGCGCGTGTAGTCTTCCTGCGGCCGGTCGAACACGGCGTCGCGCGAACCTTGCTCGACGATGCCGCCGTCGCGCATCACCACCACCCGGTCAGCCACCTGCTCGACCACGCCCAGGTCGTGGCTGATGAACAGGCACGAAAACCCGTGCCGTTCCTGCAGGTCGGCGAACAGGTCCAGCACCTGCGCCCGGACGGTCACGTCCAGCGCGGACACCGGTTCATCGGCGATCACGAAGGCCGGCCGGCGCACGATGGCTCGGGCAATGGCCAAGCGCTGGCGCTGGCCGCCGGACATTTCGTGGGGAAAGCGCTTGGCGTACTCGGACCCCAGGCCCACCTCGGCCAGCACTTCGTCCACGCGTCGGCGCTTGTCCGCGGCAGGCATGTCGTCCAGCATGCGCAAGCCTTCGCCCACCAGTTGGCCGATGGTCATGCGCGGGTCCAGCGAGGAATACGGATCCTGGAACACCATCTGGCAATTCAGCCGATAGTCGCGCCAGGCGGGCGAACGCCGGCTCACCAGCTGGTTGCGGAACAGGATCTGGCCCGACGTGGGCGACAGCAGGCCGGCGATTGCCCGGCCCAGCGTCGTCTTGCCCGAGCCCGATCCGCCCACCACCGCCACGACTTCGCGCGGCTGGACGTGCAGGTCGATGCCATTCAAGGCGCGCTTGGCGCCCGTGCGGGAGAACAGGCGCTGATGGCCTGCGTAGTCCACCACCAGGTTCTTGACTTCGACGATGGGCGCCTCCGGCGCCAGCTTGCGGGCCGGCAGGCGGCGCGGCATGGCGTCCAGCAGCTTGCGCGTGTACGGATGCTGCGGGCGCTCCAGGATGCCGGCGGTCGTGCCGGTTTCCAGCACCTTGCCGTGCTGCATCACCACCATGCGCTCGGTGTAGCGCGCCACCATCGGCAGATCGTGGCTGATCATCAACACCGCCGTGTGATGCTCGCGCGTCAAGTCCACCATCAGTTCCAGCACGTCGCGCTGCACCACCGCGTCCAGCGCGGTGGTGGGCTCGTCGGCGATCAGCAGCGCAGGCTCCAGCAGCATCACCGAGGCCAGCATCATGCGTTGGCGCATGCCGCCCGAAAACTCGTGTGGCCAGGCGTCCATCGCCCCCTTGGGGTCGCGGATGCCAACGCGCCGCAGCATCTCAAGAATGCGTTCACGGCGCTGCGCCGTGGACAGGTCCTTGCGGTGCAGCTTCAGGCCTTCGTCCAGTTGGCGGCCGATCGGCATGGACGGGTTCAGCGACGTCATGGGCTCCTGGAAGACCATGCCGATGCGCGCGCCGCGCAGCTTGCGCAACACGGCCGGATCGGCCTTCGTCACGTCCACGCCTTCGAACAGGATGGCGCCGCCCGCCACCACCAGCGGCGCGGGCGTCAGCCCCATGATGGCGCGCGCGGCCTGGGTCTTGCCGCTGCCGGACTCCCCGACGATGCCGACCATTTCGCCGGGCGCGACTTCGAAGGACACGCCGCTGACGATCTCGCGGCCGCCTGCCCCGACCGTCAGGGTCAGGTTCGATACGGATACCAGTGCGCTCATTGCACGCCCCTCATGCGGGGATCGAGACGGTCTCGCACCGCGTCGCCCAGCAGGTTGATCCCCAGCAGCGCGAGCGCGATGGCCAGGCCGGGAAGAATGGATAGATACGACGCCTGCGCCATGAACGGGCGCGCGGCGGCCAGCATGTTGCCCCAGGTCGGCGCAGGCGGCGGCACGCCCAGGCCCAGGAAGGACAGCGCGCTTTCCGCCAGGATCACCCAGCCGAACATGGAGGTGGCCAGCACGGTTAGCGGCGCCACGCAGTTGGGCAGCACGTGCCGGAACATGGTGTAGAGCTCGGAATTGCCCAGCACCCGGGACGATTCAATGAACTCCTTTTCCCGCAATGACAGCACCGTGCCCCGCACGATGCGCGTCACCGACGGCGTGTAGGCCAGGCCCAGCGCCAGGATGATGCCGTACTTGTTGGCGCCCACCACCGCCAGCAGCCCCAACGCCAGCAGCAGCCCCGGGAAGGCCAGCAGCGCGTTGTTGAAGGCCATGATGATGCGGTCGGTCCAACCGCGCACGAAGCCAGTCAGGGTGCCGATGGCGGTGCCTGCCACGATGGCGAACGTGACGGTCAGCAGGCTGATCCAGACGCTGCTGGAAGCGCCCGCCAACAGGCGCGACAGCTCGTCGCGGCCGAATTCGTCGGTGCCCAGCAGGAAGTCGCCGCCAGGCGGCTTGAGCCGGGCGACGAAGTTGATCTTGAGCGGGTCATGGGGCGTCCAGAAGGCGCCCATGATCGCCGCGACGATCATCGCCCCGACGATCACGCCGCCCAGGAGCGCGTTAGCTGCGATTCGCTTTTTCATTCGGCGGTCACTCTCGGGTCGAAGATGGGATAGCAGAGGTCGATCAGCAGGTTCACGATCACGTAGACCACGCCCACGAACAGCAGGCAGCCCTGGATCACCGGATAGTCGCGCGCGAAGATCGAATCGACCAGCAAGCGCCCCAGTCCGGGAATGGTGAACACCGTTTCCACCACCGCGATGCCGCCCAGCAGGTTGCCCAGCACCAGGCCGATCAGCGTCCAGGTCGGGCCGAAGGCGTTGCGAAAGGCGTGGCGCATCAGCACGGCGGATTCGGACAGGCCCTTGGCGCGCGCATGGGTGATGTAGTCCAGCCGCAGCACTTCCAGCGTGCTGGCGCGCGCCATGCGCATCAGCACGCCGATCTCGTGCAGGAAGAGCGTCAGGATCGGCATGGCCAGGTACAGCAGGCCGGCCTTCCAGTCTTCACCGATGGACACATAGCCCACCACCGGCAGCCATTGCAGCTTCAGGCCGAAAAAGATCAGCAGCAGCAGGCCCAGCCAGAAAGTCGGGATGGACACCAGCAGCGTCGCCGAACCGACCAGGAACAGGTCGGGCCACTTGTTCTGCTTCCAGGCCGCGATCATCCCGGCGGGCACGGCGACCAGCGCGGCGAACAGCACCGCCACCAGCACGACGCGTCCGCTGATCAGGAAACGGTCCCACACCAGCGGCAGCACAGGCTGGCCGGTGTTGATGGACGATCCCAGATCGCCGTGCAGCATGTTGCCGAACCAGATGCCGAACTGGGTCAGCCAGGTCTGGTCCAGCCCCAGGCGCGCACGCAGGTCCGCCAGGGCGGCCGGCGTCGCCAGGTCGCCCAGCAGCAGTTGGGCGGGATCGCCCGGAATCAGCCGGATCATCACGAACACCGCCACTGCCACGATCAGCAGGGTGGGCACGGCCATGACGATTCGGGATAGCGCAAAACGCAGCATGGCCCTCTCCTATTCCCGGACGCGCAGCAGCGGCGTACCGCGCCCGCGTCCAGCGATATCAATTGTCAGCATGTCGCAACTTGCGCAGCGCGTCCGCCAGGAAATCCTGCACCTGGCCCACGCACTTCAAGCCGTCGTGAGGCACGTTTTCCACCACATCCAGCACCGCTTTCACGCCTTGGGCTTCGAACGACCGGCGCAGCGACTCCAGGCGTTCCGGGCGCGTCTTGCCGGCGTCATTGGCGCCGGGCATGAAGAACTTGCCGCCTTCGCGATGGGTGATTTCCCAGGTTTCAAGGTCGGCCTTGCCCACGATCATGTGGACCGCCACCTGCTTGAGCGCCTCGATGTCGACGCCCTTGCCGAAGCGGGCCTCGGCGTCGCGCACGCCGACCCACCAGTCCTGGCTCGGGTCCAGCAGGGTGACCGAACCCGGCGCGCCGATCGACACGGCCCACAGACTTTCCGGGTGCAGGTAGGCGAAACGGTTGACGAACTGGCCGCCGCCCGAATAGCCGAACAGGCCGAACTTCTTGAAATCGCGGCCGAACTTCTCGCCGACTTCGGCCACCATGTCCAGCAGGATCTGGTCGTAACGGATGTCGCCTTCGCGCAGTTGCTTGAAGCCGTCGCGGTTGCCGTCGCCCAGCGGGCCCACGGGGAACAGCGGGCACAGGACGATGCAGTCGTTCCAGCGCGCGAACTCGGCGAACGCGTCGCGGTATTCCACGAAGGCGCGGCCGGTGCCGTGCATGATCACCACCAGCTCCATCGGGTGGCGGGCGGCGTCGATGTGCGGGGGCACATACATGCAATACGAAAAGCGCGGATCGGTGCGGGCCGCGAAAACGGTGCTGTGGCCCAGGTCGTACATGGCCCGCGCGCGGGCGGCGTCGGGTTGGATAGCGGGAGCTGCGTTGGACTGCATGATTTCCTCGTTTCCATGGCCGCGCGGGCGGGCACATGGTCTATGCCGGTGGTCAGAACAATAATCACATAAATTGGCGCCAATTTTAGGCGCATGCGTTTCCGGTCAACAAGGCAGGGGATTCCCTAGGCCGCAAGCCGGGTCCGTTGTTTCGCCGCCACCTCCGCAGGAGCCATGCTCATATACAATTGGGAATCATTATCAATATAGATGCGTGCGGGCAGGACCCGGCGTGTGGGGGATCCTGCCGTGGATGTCGTCCAGACACTCTATGCGGGCCATCACGGATGGCTCAGAAACTGGCTGAACAAGCGCCTGGGCAATACGTCCGATGCCGCCGACCTGGCACAGGACACGTTCACCCGCATTCTCGAGGCGCGCCGCAAGCCGGGCGCGCAGGAGCTTCGGCTGCAAGAGCCGCGCGCCTACCTGACCACTGTCGCCCGCCACGTGCTGTGCAACTTCCACCGCCGGCAATCGCTGGAACGCGCCTGGCTGGAGGCGCTGGCGCAGATGCCCGAGCCCACCTCGCCTTCGCCGGAGCAGCGGCTCGTCATCCTGGAAACCCTGCATCAGATCGATGCCATGCTGGACGGGCTGCCGTCCAAGGCGCGCACCGCGTTCCTGATGGCGCAGCTTGACGGCATGACCTACCGGCAGATCGCCGACGCCATGCGCATCACCGACCGGACGGTGCGCCGCTACATGGCGCAGGCGTTCGAGCAATGCCTGCTGCTGGCCGCGTGATGGGCAGTCCGCACGAAGCCCCGCTGGACCGGATGGCGCTGCGCCAGGCCGCGCAATGGCTGATGCGATTGCACGCCGGCGCCGAGCCCGCCCCGGAAGCCTTCCGGGAATGGGAACGCTGGCGCGCGCAAAGCCCGGACAACGAACGCGCGTGGCAGCGCGCGCAGCAGTTCAACGCCCAGTTCAGCACCCTGCCGCCCGCGCTGGCGCGCCCCGCGCTGAACCGCAAGATGCCCCGGCGCAAGGCGCTGGCGGCGCTGGGCGGCATGGCGGTCGGCCTGCCCGCCGCGTGGGCCGCGTGGCGCATGGCGCCCTGGTCCAGCTGGGCGGCCGAATACCGCACCGCCACCGGGGTGCGCCGCGAGATCCGGCTGGCCGACGGCAGCGTCGTGCAGATGAACACGGCCAGTGCCATGGACGTGGCCTTCGACGCCACGGTCAGACGCCTGATCCTCCGCTCCGGCGAAATCCTGGTGCGCACGGCCCCCGACCCCGCCCATCCGGCGATGGCGCGGCCCTTCCTGGTCTCGACCGAGTCGGGCGCGATTCGCACCCAGGATGCCCGCTACACCGTCCGGCAGACCGAAAAGGACTGCCGCGTGTCGGTGCTGGACGGCGCCGTGGAAATCTCCCCCCGACACGCCCCCGCCCAGCGCTTGCGCGTGACGGCCGGCCACTGCTTGCGGTTCGACGAGGCCGGGGCCGACCCCGTAGCCGCCTTGCCTGCCGGCGCCGGAGAATGGGCGCGCGGCGTCCTGGTGGCCGACAACCTCCGGCTGGCGGACTTCCTGGACGAACTGTCGCGCTATCGGCCCGGTATCGTCCGCTGCGACCCGGCCGTGGCCGACCTGCGCCTGTCGGGCGGGTTCCAGTTGCAAGACACCGACCGCATCCTGTCCCTGCTGCCCGCCACCCTGCCCGTGCGCGTAGTGACCCGGACCCGCTACTGGGTCACCGTCGAGGCCAGGGGCGGATCGGCCTGAACCAGCGCGTGGTTACAACTTCCCCTGCCCCGGCATGTCCGCTTTTCTCCGTTCGCGTGTCAACAACCCCAGCAACACCACAACACGCCCATCTACGGAGAACCCCATGGCGCACCGCCGTCCTGGCTCACGGCCAGCTTTGACCCGCACGTCCGCTTCCCGCTTGCACGCCAAGCGCCTGCCCGCCGCCGTCCGCGGCGCATTGCTGGCGCTGGCGCTTACCGGCGCCGCCAGCGCCGCCCAGGCGCAAGCGGCTCCCGCCGCGCAAGCCGTGCGCAGCTATGCCATTCCGGCTGGGCCGCTTGGGCCCGCGCTGTCGCGCTACGCAGGCGAATCGGGCATCAACCTGGCGATCGACCCTGCGCTGGTGGCGGGCCGCAGCACGCAGGGGCTGTCGGGGAATTTCGGCGCGCGTGCCGGGCTGGACCGGTTGTTGAAGGACTCCGGCCTGGCCGGCCACCCCTCGGGCGCGGACGGCTATGTGCTGCGCCCGGTCGCGGCCGCCGACGCCACCACCCTGTCCGAAGTCACCGTCAGCGCCGACGCGCTGCGTGACGGCAAGACGGAAGACACCCAGTCCTACACCGGGTCGACCAGCGCCACCAAGCTGAACCTGTCGCTGCGCGAAACGCCGCAATCCGTCAGCGTCATCACGCGCCAGCAGATGGAAGACCAGGGCCTGAATACCATCCAGGACGTGCTGGGCCAGACCACCGGCATCTCGGTCGACAAGAGCACGGCCACGCAGGAATACACGCAGGTCTATTCACGCGGCTTCACCGTGGACACCTACCTGTTCGACGGCATCCCCACGTCGAGCCAACTGGAAGGCATCACCTTCGACACCGCCATCTACGATCGGGTGGAGGTCGTGCGCGGCGCGACCGGCCTCGTCAGCGGCACCGGCAGCCCCGCCGCCGCGGTCAACCTGGTGCGCAAGCGCCCCACCCGCGATTTCTCGGGTTCGGTGTCGGCCAGCGCCGGTTCGTGGGACCGCTATCGGGCCGAGGCCGACCTGTCGGGTTCGCTCGTCGACAACGGCCGCATCCGCGGCCGCATCGTCGCCGCGCATCAGGACTACGGTTCGTTCATCAGCCGCGTGAAGCAGCAAAAGGACGTGTTCTACGGCATCGTGGAAGCGGACCTGACCGATTCCACCCTGCTGACCGCCGGCATCACGTATCAGGACGACCGCACCGACAACGCCAGCCGCGGCTTTCCCGCCTTCTTCAGCGACGGCTCGGTCACCGACTTCTCACGCCGCATGAACGGCGCCGCGGACTGGAGCTACTACAACCGCAAGCAGACCTCAGTCTTCGGCAGCCTGGAACACACGTTCGCCAACGACTGGACCGCCAAGGCCATCGTCAACTACACCCAGAACGACTACGACGCCTTGCAGGGTTATGCGCAAAACGGCTACCCCGACCGGGAGACCGGCGCCGGCGCCGGCCTGTGGCTGGCCAACTGGCATGGCCGTCCCAAACAGACCGCGGTGGACCTGTACGCCACGGGGCCCTTCACGTTGCTGGGCCGCAAGCATGAACTGGTGCTCGGCGTCAGCGCCTCGCGCTACGAACAAGGCGGGGCCACCTTCCCCAATTGGCGCCTGCCGGGTTATGACGCGTCGATTCCCGATATCTTCAACTGGAACGGCCATTCGCCCAAGCCCGACTACGCCGGCACGCAAACCGGCAATTCCACGACGCGGGAAGAGGAACTGGGCGTCTATGCCACCGCCCGCCTGCGCCCGACCGACCGCTTCTCGATCATCCTGGGCGGCCGCTACACGGACTGGAAGCGCGATGTCGACAGCGACTATTTCGACGGCACCAGCATCAGCGACAAGTTGCGCGAAAAGGGCAAGATCACCCCGTTCGCCGGCGTGGTCTACGACCTGGACGACAACTGGTCCGTCTACGCCAGCTACACCAGCATCTTCAAGCCGCAGGCCTACCGCGACCGCAACAACAGCTTCCTGCCGCCGCTGGAAGGCGACAACTACGAGCTGGGCGTGAAAGGCGAGTTCTTCAACGGCGCGCTCAACGCCAGCGCGGCCGTCTTCGAACTGAAGCAGGACAACCTGGCCGAGATGGACCCGGACAATATCTGGGTCACCGGCGGCGGTGGCGGCTCGTACGCGTACCGCACGGTGCAGGGAGTCACCTCGCGCGGCTTCGAAATGGAGATCTCGGGCGAATTGCAGCCTGGCTGGCAGATGATCGCCGGCTACAGCTACCGGCAATTGAAGGACGGCGACGGCCGCCGCGTCGACACCTGGCAGCCCAACAGCCTGTTCCGGCTCTGGACCACGTACCGCCTGCCGGGCGCCTGGCATCCGCTGACCGTAGGCGGCGGCGTCACCTGGCAAAGCAGCATCGCCCAGGCCGACTATGGCCCCAACAACGAAACCTTCAAGCAGGACGCCTACGCGCTGGTCGGCCTGATGGCGCGCTACGACTTCAATCGCCACCTGTCGGCCACGCTGAACGTCAACAACCTGCTGGACAAGAAGTACTACTCGACCGGCTTCGGCGGCTTCTACGGCGATCCGCGCAACGCGATGCTGACGATGAAATACCGCTTCTAAGGCGTCCGCCGGAGGGCTGCGCGCCTACGCGGCGCGCGGCATTCAGCCCTTCTTGAACAGCCGTTTGACGACGCTGACCACGCCCAGCACCACCGCCCCGGCCGCGATACCGAACAAGGCATTGAGCAAGGTGGCGGTCAGCGCATGGACCACGCCGCCCCCGCCCACCGCGGCGGCGGCCTGCTCCACGGCGGCAGACACGGGCGCAATGCCATGAGTCAGGATGGCGCCGCCCACCATGAACATGGCCGCGGTGCCCACGACCGACAAGGTCTTCATCAGGTAGGGCGCCGCGCCCACAATGCGCTTGCCCAGCCAGGCCACGGCCTGCGACCGCTTCCGGCTCAGATACAGGCCCAGGTCGTCCAGCTTGACGATGCCCGCCACCAGGCCATAGACGCCTACCGTCATCGCGATGGCGATGATCGACAACACCAGCACCTGGCGCGTGAAGTCGGCATCCGCCACCGCGCCCAGGCTGATGACGATGATCTCGGCGGACAGAATGAAATCGGTGCGCACCGCCCCTTTGATCTTGTCACGCTCAAACGCCACCATGTCCACGGACGCGTCCTGCAGGGCTTCGGCGCGCGCGGCATGGTTGCCTTCGGCGGACGCTCCATGCGGCATGAATTTGTGGGCCAGCTTTTCCACGCCTTCGAAGCAGAGGAACGCGCCGCCCAGCATCAGCAGGGGCGTCACCGCCCAGGGCGCGAAGGCGCTGATCAGAAGCGCCGACGGCACCAGGATCAGCTTATTGATGAAGGAACCCCGGGCCACCGCCCAGACGACGGGCAACTCCCGGTTGACCGGCACGCCGGTCACTTGCTGCGCGTTCAGTGCCAGGTCGTCGCCCAGCACGCCGGCCGTCTTCTTGGCCGCCACTTTGGTCATGACGGAGACGTCGTCCAGAATCGTGGCGATATCGTCGAACAATGCGAAGAAACTGCTGCCGGCCATCAAGCATCCCCTGAGCCTAAGGTGATCCGAGTGTACAGGCGGCAAGTGCCGCCCGGCTGCAACACGAATGGCCGTTTTCATTCCTTTTGTGTCGGGATCGGGCTTGGCGCAACCGCCGCCCCGGCGCTACCCTTGCCGCTTCCCCTCCTCTTGCCAAGGACGCCCGATGCTTGCCCTGCGCCCCACCTGCGAACACTGCGACACCGCCTTGCCCCCGGCCTCCAGCCTGGCCCGCATCTGCAGTTTTGAATGCACGTTCTGCGCAGACTGCGTGGACACGCTGCTGGGCAACGTCTGCCCCAATTGCGGTGGCGGCTTCACCCCGCGCCCCATCCGCCCGGCCCGCGACCGCAAGGGAGGCAACTACCTGGGCAAGTACCCCGCCAGCGCTGAACGCAAGCACCGCCCGGTGGATCTGGCCGCGCACGAGGCGCTGCGACGCAGCCTGGACGCCGTGCCGCCCCAGGATCGCTAGGCGGCGCCTGGGGCCGCACGCCACTCAGTTGCGCGCTGTCGCCGCGGCGTCGTCGAACAGGATGTTGTTTTCCAGATGGATATGCGCCATCAGGTCTTCCTTGAACGTGCCGATGCCCAGGTATAGCGCGCGCCAGGTGTTGCACGCGGCGCGCGGCAACGTCAGGTTGTGCGTCAGCGCCAGCAGGCGTTCCAGCGCCACGCCGTGGTCATCGTGCTCCATGCGCATCCCCATGATCGGCATGGTCGCCATCGCGCCATGGCCACGGGCCAGCATGGGAAACAGCACCTGCTCTTCTTTCTGCATATGGCTTTCCAGTTCCTGCTGCATCGTGCGCAGGTGGTCGGCCAGCCCGGCCGGGCACTCCGGGCTGTCGGCATGCACCTGCTCGACCTTCAAGGCCAGCCGGATCAGTTCGGGCAACTGTTGACGGTGCACGTCGTGATAGCGGGCCAGAATGTGGTCGATCAGTTCGGCGGCCGAGGCCAGTCCCCAATCCGTTTCCCGGGGCGGGTTGCTGGACAGCGCGACCAGGCGAGCCTCGATCTGCGCCGGGTCCAGCGACCGTTGGGCGGCCGCCTCGCCCAGGCTTTTCTTGCCGCCACAGCAAAAATCCAGGTCGTATTCGTGGAACACCTGCGTGGCGCCCGGAATGCTGCGGGCCAATTGGCCCAGGGATTGCTCAACCATGCTCATCGCGTCTCTCCAGTGATCTTGACGGGTACGGGATAGAAGCGAAAAGCGTGCCAGGAAAATCTTGCTTTAAATCAATCACCTGCGAAATACAGGGTAGATAGCACCGTCGCTGGCTGGGGTTTCAATCACCCTTGAACGGTAAAATTCACCCCATGCATAGCCTCTTGCTAGCCGACCTGGTAGCCGATCTGCCGCCGGCCATCCGCCTGCACCGGCTGGTCTCCAGCCTGCGCGCGCACTTTCACTGTGGCGCGGTGGCGTTGCTTCAACAAGAAGAAGACCATCTGCGCCCCATCGCCGTGGACGGCCTGACCCAGGACGCGCTGGGCCGGCGCTTTGCCGTGCACCAGCACCCGCGCCTGGCCGCCATCCTGGCCCGGCGCGGCGTCACGTGTTTCCACCATGACAGCACGCTTCCCGATCCCTATGACGGCCTGATCAACGGCATGCCCGGCAAGCCGCTGCCGGTGCACGACTGCATGGGCACCACCCTGCACGTCGAAGGCAAGCCCTGGGGCGTGCTGACGCTGGATGCGCTGGACGTTGGCACCTTCGACGGGCAAGCCCAATCGGAACTGCGCGACGCCATCGTGCTGGTCGAAGCTGCCCTGCGCACCACGCGCCTGGAAACCGAGATCCGCGCCTTGCGCGAGGCTCGCGGCCCCGCCCCCGCCGACAACGTGGCGTTGGATCGCCACGAAATCCTGGGCAACAGCCCCGCCATCGCCCGTCTGCTGCACGAAATCGAAGTGGTGGCCGATTCCGATTTGCCGGTCCTGCTGCTGGGCGAAACCGGCGTTGGCAAGGAGTTGTTCGCGCATCGCGTGCACCGCCTGTCGCGCCGCAGCGGCAAGCCGCTGGTGCACGTGAACTGCGCCGCCCTGCCGGAGTCGCTGGCGGAAAGCGAATTATTCGGCCACGCCAAGGGCGCATTCTCCGGTGCGGTCACCGACCGGCCCGGGCGTTTCGAAGCGGCCAACGGCGGCACGCTGTTTCTGGATGAAGTGGGCGAACTGCCGCTGCTGGTGCAAGCCAAGCTGCTGCGCGCGCTGCAGAACGGCGAAATCCAGCGTTTGGGCGATGACCGCCCGCGCACCGTGGACGTGCGCATCGTGGCGGCCACCAACCGCAGCCTGAGCGACCGGGTGCAAGCGGGCGATTTCCGCGCCGACCTCTATCACCGCCTGTCGGTCTACCCCGTTCCCATCCCGCCGCTGCGTGAACGCGGCAACGACGTGCTGCTGCTGGCCGGCCGCTACCTGGAACTGAACCGCGCGCGGCTGGGCCTGCGCAGCCTGCGGCTGTCCGAAGACGCCGAAGAGATGCTGCGCCGCTATTCCTGGCCCGGCAACGTGCGGGAACTGGAACACGTGATCAGCCGGGCCGCCATCAAGGCGGTCAGCCACGGCGCCAACCGCAACGACATCGTCACGCTGGAGACGAGCCTGCTGGACGTCTCGGACAACAACTCGCCGGCGCCCGTCACGGACGCGCTGGCGTCCGATGACGGGCCGGCCGCCGGCCTGCCGTCATTGCGCGACACGGTGGACGCCTGCCAGCGCCAGGCGATTCGCCGGGCGCTGCAGGTGCACGACGGCAACTGGGCCCATGCCGCGCGCGCGCTGGACGTGGACCCCAGCAACCTGCACAAGCTCGCCAGGCGCCTGGGGCTGAAGTCCTAAGCCCTCAATACGTCGCGCGCACGTTCAACATCACGCTACGCGGCTCGCCGTAGTAGTTCGATCCATAGGCCGCCCACACGCGCTGATAGTAGACCTTGTCGAACACGTTGTTCACGGTCAGGGTCGTTTCCAGATGCTTGTTGTAGCGGTAGCCCGCCTGCGCGGACACTGTGGTGTACGGGCGCTGCTCGAACTTCACCGGCCCGTTCAACCGGTACATGCTGCTGACGCTGCGCAGGCCCGCGCCCAACGACAGCCCTTCCAGCGCACCGGTGGCGAACGAATACTTGGTCCACAGGTTGAAGGTATGGCGCGGCGTGATGAAGGCGTACTGCTGCGACTTCTGCTCGTCCGTGCCCTTCAGGGTCTTCGTCGTGGTGTAGGCATAACCCGCCGTGATGTCCCAGCCTGGCGCCGGGCTGCCGCTGATTTCGGCTTCAAAGCCCTGGCTGCGCATCTTGCCCGCAGCCATCGAGAACAGCGGATTGTCGGGGTCCGTCATGGCGCGGTTCTCGTCTTCCATGCGGAACAGCGCCATATGGCCGTTGACGCGCTTGTCCAGGAATTCGCCTTTCAGGCCGATCTCGACCTGCTTGCCCGTGCGCGGGTCCAGCAACTGGCCGTTCACGTCGGTGGTGGTTTGCGGCGTGAAGATGCTGGTGTAGCTGGCGTAGGCCGACAACTGCTCGTTCAGGTCCACCACCAGGCCCAGGTACGGCGTGAACTTGCCGTTGATGTTGCTCTTGGTGTCGGTGAACTGGTTGAAGTAGGCGTTGCGGTTCTGGGTCCGGTTTTCCCACCAGGTCAGGCGGCTGCCCGCGATGACGGACACCGCGTCCGTCACGCGCAAGTTGGCGCGCGCATACAACCCGAACTGCTCCGTCTTGCCATCGTTGCCGTTGGTGTAGTCGTAGTCGGGCTTCGGGACGTTGTTGTCCGGGTGGTAGAGGTTGATGTCGGCGTTGTCACCGCCGCCGTACTGGAAGTTTTTGCGGACATTGCGGTAGTCGGCGCCCACCGTCAGTTCGTGCTTGCGGCCAAAGGCCTCGAAGGGCGTCGCCACGAAGGCGTCCAGACCGTAGGTCTTCCAGTGGCTGCGGTACTTCCAGCTGACCAGGCAGGTGTCGCCCGTGATCGGGTCCACCGCGCAATCCGACCAGCCGAACTCGCGGCTGGGCTCGTCCTGCTCGCGGTAGATGCCGCTGACCTTGATGCGGCCGCCATTGGACAAGCGGTGCTCCACGTCCGCGAAGTACTCGGTGACTTCTTCGGTGATGTGGTTCCAGCTGGGATCCAGGTTGGTCGAGCGGCGCACGTCCAGCAACTGGCCGTCGGTGTAGCCGGGCAGGCCGAAGAACGGACGGCCCTTGTACTGCTGATAGGTCGCGCCCGCCGTCAGCGTGGTGTCCGGCGTCAGGTCGAATCCCAATGTGCCGTAGAACAGCGGCTTCTTCGTATAGACGCCGTCCACGAACGAGCGGCGGTCGTCATAGGACGCCACCAGACGGCCGCGCAACCGGCCATCGGTGTCCAGCGGACCAGTGATGTCGGCTTCGGTGTAGTAGCGGTCCCACGAGCCGGTCATGACCTGTCCGCTGAAAGCGAACTCTTTCTGCGCGCGCTTGCGCACCAGATTGACCGTGCCGCCGGGATCGCCCGCTCCCTGGTACAGGCCCGAGGGGCCGCGCAGCACTTCGATGCGGTCGTAGATGGCCAGGCCGAATCCTGCCGACAGGTCGTTGCCGGTGCTGGCAGGCGTGTTCACGCCATCGACCTGGATCGTGTCCAGCGCATAGCCGCGCGAATAGAAGTTGCCGTGGTTGCCGCCGATGCTGCCCGCTTCCACGGTAATGCCTGTGACGGTGCGCATGGCGTCGTCCAGGTTCACCAGGTTCTGATCGTCCAGCAACTGGCGCGTCACCACCGACACCGATTGCGGGATCTCGCGGACGCTTTGCGCGCCCTTGCCCAAGGTGACGGCAGCCGCCGTGTAGGACCCGGTGCCTTCGGTCGTGGCCAGATCCCGGCCCGTGACCGTGACCGGCGCCAAGGTGGTCGCGTCCGTCGCCGATTCGCTCGCAGGCGAGCGCACGACAAAGCCCGAGCCGCTGGGCACGGCGACCAGTCCGCTTTGCGCCAGCAATCGGTTCAATGCCGCCTGCGGCGTCAGTTGGCCCGAGACGGCAGGCGCGTTCAACCCCGCCACCGAGCTCGGGCTGAACAGCACTTGCACCTGCGCCTGCCGGCCCAGCGCCACCAGCGAATCCGCCAGGCTGCCGGCGGGCAGATCAAAGGTCTGCGCGGCGGCGCTTTGCGCATAGGCGGCGGACGGCGCGACAGCCTGGGCCGCCAACGCGCCCACCGACAGCGCGCACAGGATTGCGTAACGGCCAGCGGTCAGCCGGCAATGGAAATGGCGTTGCGCCATGGACTTTCCCCAGTCTAGAAGTGGATCTTCACAGGGGAAGACGCGCCAGCCGGCAAAACCCGAACGTGTCGAGAAGAAAAATTATTCGCACTCTCAAGCGCAAAGCGGGATCAGCGGCTGGCGATCACTGCCGCGCCATCCGGGCGCCGGCTCAGCGTCACCGGCAGCAGGCCGGGCAGCATATCGAGAAACGCCTCGGGCTGGCGCAAATCGAGCGTGCCCGACAAGCGCAAGCCACGGGCCCGCTCATCCGCGAAGCGCACCGGCGCGTCGCGGTACAGGCCCAGATAACCCGCCAACTGCTGCAAGGTGACGTCATGCACAACCACCACGCCATCCTGCCACGCGCCGATTTCCGTGGCCGGCACCTGCAGGCGGCGCAGCAGCCGGGCGTCGGCCCGCGCCATCAGCACGGAGTCGCCCGCCTTCAGGGTCTGCCGCGCCGAACGGTCTGGTCCGCCGACGTCCAGCATCACCTGGCCGCTGCGTACGCCGACCTGCAGCGTATCCGGCAGCAGCAGCACATTGAATTCGGTGCCGATGTCGCGCAGCTGCGCGTCGCCCGCGGCCACGGTCAGCGGCCGGCGGTCGGTGGCGGCATCGATATAGACCTCGCCCGCATCGATGCGGATATGCCGCTCGGCCAGCGTATAACGGACGCTAAGGCGTGTGCCCACGTTGGCGTGCAGCCGCGTGCCATCGGGAAGCTCCAGCGAGCGGGTCTGCGTCGAGGCGTTGGCGACCGAGGTATAGCTGACGGGCAGGTACTGATAGGCCGCGCCGGCCGCCAGCAGCAAGGCGGCCAACGCACCGCCCCAGCGCACGAATGCCGGACGGCGCGGCGCCGCCGCACGCATCGCGGGTGCCGGCGCGCGCACGGCTGCGTGGCGCGGCAGCGCGGCCATGTCGTCCCAAACCTGGGTCAGGTGTTCGTATTCTTGTCGGTGCAACGGCGATTGCGCGAGCCAGGCCTGGAACGCCTGTTCCTCGCGGAGGTCGGACACGCCATCCCGACGGCGCATGAACCATGCGCTTGCGGCCTCTTCAACAGCGGATAGGGGGTGGGATTCAGTCATGACGCTTCGCCGTGGACACGGCGCTTGCAATGCGCCAGAGCCAGTTGCAGGTGCTTTTCGACTGCCCGCACCGATATGCCCATGCGGTCGGCGATGTCCTCGCAACGGAGCTCATCATACCGATAAAGCAGAAAGGCCTCGCGCTGGCGCGGCGGCATGTCGTCAATGGCGGCCTGCAGCAAGCGCAGCCGCTGGTTCACGTCGGCGCGTGCTTCGGGTTGCTGTCCGGCGTGCGCAATCAGGCTGTCTGCCGGGGGCTCGAAACCCTGGTCGTCAAGGCTGGCCACCACATGCTCGCCCCGCACGCCTTCACGGCGCCAATGGTCGCGCAGCAAGTTACGAGCGATCTCGTACAAATAGGCGCGCGGCTTTTCCGGCGGCTCGGCACTGTGGCTGGCAGCGAGCCATTTGGCGAATGTCTCTTGCGCCAAATCCCTGGCGGTATCCGGCGAACGCTTGAGCTGCCGGTTCAGAAAACCGACCAGTTCCGTATTCCACGCCTTATACGCCTCGGCGATCACGCCGAAGAACCGCTCCCCCATGGTGCCCCTAAGTCGATATCCATCGCGCCGGCAGAAACGAGGCGCGTCTTCATGGCGTGAATCAGATGATAATGATTCTTATTGTATCAACTTTATCGGACACCGCCCGAATTCAGGCCGGGCGGACGAAGCCGCCTCAGGCTTTGATGTACACCCAGGCATGCACGCCGGATTTCAGCAGCACCGACACGCGCTTGTAGTCTGAGACTTCATAGCTGTCGGCAGCATGCAGTTCCTTCTGGCTGATTTCGAACACCGTGCCAAGGACCTCGTCCTTCGGGTCGTAACTGGCGTAGACGATGGGGTGCTCCGCCTTGCCGCTGGTCTTCAGGACCTCGGGATCGGTAATGGCCACCCAGTGCTGCACATAGCCCGTCATCGCATCGGGCCGCCCGGTCAGCTCGCGGCCGAAATTGGCCAGTTGCACCGCCTTGTCCTGCAGCGTCCCGTACGAGAAAAGCAGTATCGACGTTTCGTGGGAGTCATTCACCATCGTTCCTTCAGGGAATAATCGTGGGGAAATAAATTTACACCAGTGCGTCCACGATATATCCAAAAGGCCTGCCGGCTGCGATGAAGAGGCCGACCCGCCCTTACACCCAGGAAAGCGGCCAGCGCGCCAGGCGCGTCGCGCGGCCTTGCACGTCTTCGTATACGGCAAGCACGCCGCGCTTGTTGCGCAGGACGACGACACGCTTGCCCTCGAATTCGTTGATGTGGCTATAGTGCGCCGGCGCTTCGGCGCCGCCATCCTGCTTGTACGCTGTCTTGGCGCGATCGACAAAATCGTCATCGTCGCGTTCCACGCGCGTGATGCCCGGCCGCATGCGCACAGGCGGCATGTCTCCGGGCTGGCCGCTGCTGCCGGCCGCCATGAAACGCGCAATGCGCATCTTCACTTGGGCAGGCTCGAAGTCGGCTTGCGCCGTGCCAAGAGCCAGGATGCGTTGCCGCGCGTCTTGCGGAAGTTCCTGCCACTGGTTGAGCACGGAAGCGCCAAGATAAGCCAGGATGCGCTGCTCGGCAGCGTCCAGTTGCTCAAGCGCGAATGACGTGGCCAACGCGGAAAAACGCACGCCGCCGTAATCGTCCCATCGCGCCCTGCTTGCCCTGCCGGTTGGATTCGACATGTGATTCTCCTGGGCATGCGGGGTGAAAGCACCAGCGGCAGGATCAAACAACGCCGCTGAAAAACAAAAGGCCGCCCGTGGAATTCAGGGCGGCCCGGTCAGGCATATGCGCAGCGCAATGCTGCCGGACATCAAACTGGCCTGGCATGCGCATCAACCACGAGCCTGCCATGATTGATCGCGGCATCCACCGCCATTCCCGGGCTGGAAACGAATCCACCCGATGCGAACAACGGTACGGCGTGATGTTCGTTGAGCTTGTCCTGATCTGCCGCAAGTTCCACCGCAACCGTTGCGGTGAAGGCGGGCCGGCCGCTGCCCCCGACTGAAATCCGGGAAACACTGGCGGTAAGCCGGTAGCCCTTGTAGACCATATTGTTGTGAAACATGAAACCCCCTATTTGATCAAAAGGCCGCAAGGGCCTTCATTCACAAAGCGCGGATTTGCGTGGCGTGCGGGCCTTTGGCGCCCTGCGCGGTGACATAGCTGACGCGCTGGTTCTCCAGCAGCACCTTATGCCCGTCGCTCACGATTTCCGAGAAATGCGCAAACAAATCCTTGCCGCCGTTCTCGGGCATGATGAAGCCAAATCCTTTGGCGTCGTTGAACCACTTGACGATTCCGGTTTCCATAATCTCTTTCCTTTAAATGCGGGCACCGCCCGCGAAATGAGCCTGTCAAGGAAAGGACTGCGAACAATGAAGCGCCCCCAAGGGTGCAAGACCGGACGAAAATCACGATGCTCGAAAAGCTTCAAGTCCACTATGGGTGCAGGGGTTCTTAAAGTCAATCGGCGTTTCCGATTAGCACCAAATAGTTATTTTCCTCGCCAATTGCCGGTTATTCCCCCGAAAACCCGCGCCCGCAAGCCTGCATGCCCCCCGTTGTTTGCTTATTGCGTAACCAACACTGCTTTTACATACGCGCGCGAGGTAAAGCGCGTATGCTGGTGCGATGGTGCTTGAACGCGCGTTACCTCGCCGTGTCGCCATACAGGAGTATGGCCATGCCCATCCCACGCAATAACGTCCCGCAGTCCCTTCGAATGTCGCGCGTCGCGTCAATGGCGTACGCGCCGACCGCAGAATACGCGTGAGCGCATTCAGAAGGTCGATCGCCAAATTCGCAAACGCCTGCGTCAAACTGCTTCCGCCCGCGTCCATGCCGCCCCGCGGCGGCAGCGGCGAGCCCAAACGGGAACCACAGCGCGAACACGCTGCCATCTCGTCGCCCTGGCGCATCTATCGGATCTACGCCCGTCCCGGGCATCTGCTGATGCGCAATGAACAGGGCCGCATCCTGGACCTGGGCGTCATGAAAGGCGCCGAACCCAACCTCACGTACCGGCTGTTCGCACGAGACCTGCAGGGCAAGGGCTTCGCCACGCGCACCTTGCTGCTGGACGACATCGCCCGCCGCATCGAAGCCGGCGAAATCGGCAAGGAACTGCTGAACCTGCCCGATTGGGACCAGGCACTGGGTGCGGACCTGGATCGCGGCACGCATACCGACGTGTCGATGAAGCTGGGGCGATAAGGCGCCTGCGTCGCCCGCATGGGATATGCTTTTCGCCTGGAAATTTTCAGGGCCCGCCCATGCAAGACGCCACCGCCATTCTGGATGCTTTCGAACGCCTGGGTTGGAAGAATAACGACCCCATGGCGCAAACGCTGCAACTGCATCGTGAAGCCCCCAAGGCATTGGGCGATCTGGTCGCGCAAGCGCTGGACCGGTCGCTCGCCAATGCCACGTTCATCGACGCCGCGCTCGACTTGATGGACGACGACGCGTATGCAGCCGCGGTCGGCCTGGCCTGGCAGCGCGCAATGGCAGGGGACCTATCCGACGTCCTTGGCGCCGTGCTGGATTCCGCCGCCTTGCAATACCCCCATGTCTTCGCTGGCAATTGGGAACGGTTGCTGGCCGCCGCGCACGCCGGCGAAGGCGGTCCGGAATATCTTGATGGCCAGGCTTGGCGCGCGTTGGACGCCGCGACAGTGGAAGCGTGGTGTGCTGCGCTTGAGCCCGATACCACCGAAGGAACACTGGGCCGGGCACGTGCCATCGCCTTGCTGCGTTCGCGCCGGCCCGACGCCGTGCTGCACGCGTTCGCACGCCTGTTTCCCGATGCCTCAGATCCCGCTGCCGCATCCTGGCTGATGCTTGCCGGCTACACCCGGCGCGCCGACGGCCTGCGCTCGCTGCACACGGAACGGCCCCTGCACATCGGATTCAGCGCCGCGCAGCGCAAGCGCATGCTGGCCGAACAACCCGCCTGGCGGCGCGACATCCACACGGCCCATCCGACCTGGAACGCCGGCACGCCGCCCGTCACGCATGCGCGCATGGGCGGCGAACTTGCGAGCGCCTGCGGTCTTTGCCACGCGCCGCTGCATCGATTGCTGTCTCTGCGCGAACCCGCCCGGGCGGGGATCGACAGCGCCAACCCGATTGAATTCGCGACATGCCTGTCTTGCCAAGGTTGGGGTAGCGACGGCCCGATGTTCTTCCGGCACGATGCCGACGGCCTCGCCCGTGCACATCTGGCGCAGCAGCGCGGCGTCCCGTCGGCACCCGACTTTGTCACCGGCGCCTTGCTCGACGCCGAGGTCCAGCTCTTTGCCGCGCCCGCCCGTTGGGCCTGCCAGGATTGGGGCGAATCGAACGGCCGCCAGAACCTCAGCCGCGTCGGCGGCGCGCCCAGTTGGGTGCAGTCCGCCGACTACCCCGCCTGCCCCGACTGCCAACAGGACATGGCCGCCGTCATGCAGCTGGATTCCGGATTGCCGCAGGCAGACGGTGGCGAATGGCTATGGGGCAGCGGCGGCTGCAACTACACGTTCTGGTGCCCGGACTGCCGCGTGAGCGGGCAGCTGTGGCAATGCACGTAGCCTGCGGGTTTCCCGATCGTTTGCGCATGACGAGGCCTTTGGCCGGTCGCGCCGTCTGATAAATCTCGAGGGCGCACTCTTTTCATTTCCATGGTGTGTATGGTTCACATCATGAACAGCCTAGAGATCATTAAGCAGCTACGCCCGGCGGGGTGGGTATTCAGGCATGCCAGAGGCTCGGACCATATATTCGTCCACGCAGACAGACCCGGTCACATCACCGTGCCTCATCCCAAGAAAGACCTGGGAATCGGGTTGGTCGCCTCGATATTGAAGCAGGCAGGCCTGAAATAGACGCATCGCAGCCAATGCTGAAACGTGCGTTTTGCTTACCAAGGAAATGTATGAAATACCCCATCGCCATAGAACCCGGTAGCGACGTGCAAGCCTGGGGCGTTGTCGTCCCGGATCTGCCCGGTTGTTTTTCTGCCGCCGACTCGGGCATCGACGAAGCCATCGAGAACGCCAAGGATGCAGTAGAGCTTTGGATCGAGTCTGCGTTGGACTGCGGCGACCCTGTGCCCCCACCCGGCCGCATTCACACGCATCAATCGAAGCCGGAGTTCGCAGGGTGGATTTGGGCGATTGTTGAAATCGATCCTGCTGTGATGGATGACACCATAGAACGCGTCAACATCACCTTGCCTCGCCGAATACTCGCCAGGATCGACGCAAAGGCGCGCGCGGCCGGAGAGAGCCGTTCCGGATATATCGCCCACCTGGCGTTGACGCACTAATTCCGCCAAAGATCGGATAAGGTGTCGCCCTGCATGTCGCGCCCCATCATCCCCAGCCAGAATTCTGCACCATGACATCTTCCGCCCCTTCCCCCTACCCCGTCGCCATCGATCCCGATCAGGTCGGCGAATACCCCGCCCTGACGAAGTCCGGCGGCGGGTATTTCTATGACGACGTGCTGGAGTACCGCGTGTGGGTGCACCCGCATGCGGGGGGCGAAGACTTGCACGAAGGCGACGACTATTACTACGCGTTCGCCACGTTCGAGGACGCGGCCGAATGCGCCAACGAGACGCCGGGCGCGGAGCAGCCGCTGGTGCTGGTCCGGCAATTCGAATCCATCAACGAACCGACGCCGGGCGTCTTCGAGCATTACACCGAAGCGCGGATCACCGAATGGCGCGTGGAGTGGCTGGCCGACAGCAAGCGCACCGCCACGTCCATCCCGGATTTCCTGAAAGCGCGCGCGCACTAGGCGCGCCAGCGCTCAGCTCATGTACACGCCGCCGTTGATGGCATAGTTGGCGCCCGTCACGAAAGCCGCTTCGTCGGATGCCAGCCAGGCGCACAGCCCGGCCAGGTCGCGGGCGGTGCCCAGCCGTCCGACGGGCACGCTTTCGATGATGCGGTCCAGCAGCGCGGGCGGGAAAGCCTTCACGGTATCGTCGGCGATGAAGCCCGGCGACACCAGGTTCACCGTCACGCCGCGGGCCGCCACTTCCTGCGCCAGCGACCGCGTGAAGCCGATCACCGCGCCCTTGGCGGTGGCGTAATTGATCTGGCCGATCTGGCCTTTTTCGGCGGCGACAGACCCGATGTTGATGATGCGCCCCCAGCCACGGTCGGCCATGCTGTCGACCACCTGCTTGGTGCTGTTGAACAAGGTGTCCAGGTTGCTGCGCAGGACGGCCGACCAGTCCGCATAGCCCATCTGGCGAAAACGCATGTCCAGCATCGAGCCGGCGTTATTGACCAGCACATCGATCTCGCCGACTTCTTGGCGGACCTTGGCGAACGCCGCTTCGGTCGACGCCCAATCGGTCGCGTCGCCTTCCGAGGCGATGAAATCGTAGCCCAGGGATTTCTGTTCCTTCAGCCAGCCGTCGCGGCGCGACGAACGCGGACCGCAGCCGGCCACCACGCGGTGTCCGGCATGATGCAGCGCCTGGCAGATCGCGGTGCCCGTGTGGCCCATTCCGCTGGTGACGTAAGCAATACGCAAAGCCATGAACGTTCCTTTATGAAAGTGCGGCAGACGCCGCGGATCAAGCGACCGCGCCCACCAGGGGGAACAGGCCGAAGGCCAGGGCGGCCGCCAGCATCACCATGCAGACCATCGTGGCCCACTTCAGCGAATACCGCTGGTGGTCGCCGAATTCCACGCCGGCCAGGCCGACCAGCAGGTACGTCGACGGCACCAGGGGGCTCAGCAGGTGCACCGGTTGGCCGATCAGCGACGCGCGCGCCATCTCCACCGGCGAAATCCCGTAGCCCTGGGCGGCTTCGCTCAGGATCGGCAGCACCCCGAAGTAGAAGGCGTCGTTCGACATGAAGAACGTGAACGGCAGGCTGACCAGCGCGGTGATGCCGGCCAGGTACGGGCCCATCGCATCCGGAATCACGGCCAGCAGGCTGCGCGACATGGCTTCCACCATGCCCGTGCCCGACAAGATGCCGGTGAAGATGCCGGCGGCGAAGATCAACGACACCACCGAGAGCACGTTGCCCGCATGCTGCGCGACGCGGCGGCGCTGTTCGGCCAGGTTCGGGTAGTTGATGATCAGCGCCACCGCGAAGGCGATCATGAACAGCACCGGCAGCGGCAGGATGCCCATCACCAGGCTGACCATCAACGCCAGCGTCAGGCCCGCGTTCACCCACAGCAGCTTGGGGCGGCGCAGATCGTGGTCGACTTCGATCTCGGGCAGATTCTTGGGGCCGTCCTCGTCGTAGCCGGCATGCAGCGACGCGCCATCGGGCAGCGACAGCACGCCCAGGCGGCGGCGTTCACGCAGGCCCAGGAAGAACGCCAGGACCAGGATCGAAACGATCGCCACGCCCATCACCGGCACCAGCGGCACGAAGATGTCGCCTGCGTCCACGTGCAAGGCGCTGGCGGCGCGCGCCGTCGGCCCGCCCCACGGCGTCAGGTTCATGACGCCGCTGGCCAGCATCGCCAGGCAGGTCATGGACAGCGCGTTCATCTTCAGGCGGCGGTATAGCGGCAGCATCGAAGCCACCACGATCATGTAGGTGGTGGAACCGTCGCCGTCCAGCGAGATCACCAGGGCCAGCACGGTAGTGCCGACCACGATTTTCAAGGGATCGCCCTTCACCGCGCGCAGGATGCGGCCCACGATGGGGTCGAACAGGCCTGCATCGATCATCACCCCGAAATACAGGATGGCGAACATCAGCATCACGCCCGTGGGCGCAATCTTGCGGATGCCGTCGAGCATCATCTTGTCGATACCGGCGCCAAAGCCGCCCAGCAACGCAAAAATAATGGGGACAAGGATCAGGGCGACCAACGGCGACAGGCGCTTGGTCATGATCAGCGTCATGAACGTGATCACCATGCCGAAGCCAAGCAGGGTCAGAAGCATGAGGGGTATCTCCGACTAGTCGTTGTTATGTGTGTGGCACTGCCTCCGGCGGGGGAAGCAGGTGCCGAAGACTAGGAAGAAAAGCTGTCTGGAACCTGTCGTTTTGCCGCAAACCCCAATGCAGCGATTGCGCCTTTTGCCGCCGGACCGTCCCAAGCCGAAAGCGCCCCCTCGGGGGCAGCAAGCATGCGCGGCGTGGGGGATCGTGGACGCTACAATCGGACCCATGCGCATCCTGGTAATCGAAGACGACGAGGATCTGGCCGACGCCATCGTCCGCCGGCTGCGCCGTCTCGGCCATGCCGTGGACCTTCAAAACGACGGCCTCAGCGCCGACGGCGTCCTCCAATACGAGACCTTCGATCTGGTCATCCTGGACATCGGGCTGCCCCGCATGTCCGGCTTCGACATCCTGCATCGCCTGCGCGACCGCGGCAGCAAGACGCCAGTGCTGGCGCTGACCGCCCGCATCGACATCGAAGACCGCGTCCACGCCCTGGATACCGGCGCCGACGACTACCTGGCCAAGCCCTTTGACTTCCGCGAACTGGAAGCCCGCTGCCGCGCCCTGCTGCGCCGGCCGATCGCCCAGGCCACGGGCGTGCAGCGGTTTGGCGACCTGACCATCGACAGCGCGGCCCGCCAGGTGACCCTGGCCGGCCAGCGCATCGACCTGCCCAAGCGCGAATACAGCCTGCTGGAGATCCTGCTGGCCGGCATGAACCGCGCTGTCAGCAAATCGGAAATCGCCAACAAGCTGTTCGCCTTCGACGACGATGCCGCCCCCAATGCCATCGAGGTCTATATCGCCCGCCTGCGCCGCAAGCTGGAAGGCTCGCCGCTGCGCATCGAAACGCAGCGCGGCACCGGCTATCTGCTGACCGCGGCCGACGCCACAGGCGCCGCCGCGCCCGACACGCCGCAGGACTAAGCCGGTGCAGCACCGCCGCCTCTCGGTCCGACGCCGGCTGCTGACCATGCTGCTGGCGCTCTTTGCCGTGGGACTGGGCGCGCTCTATCTGCTGGTGCGCGGGTATGCGCAGCAGACCGCCGACACCACCTACGACCAGTTGCTGCGGGCCTCGGTCCTGTCGATGGCGGACAGCCTGCAATTGGTCCAGGGCGAATGGCAGATGGACATGCCGTACGCCGCGCTGGCGCTGTTGGAGCAAGCGCCGCGCGACCGCGTGTTCTATCGCGTGGCCGCTGGCGACGGCGGCCTGATCTCGGGTTATGGGGACCTGCCCGCCCCGGCAGGGCTGGACGCCGCCAGCACCGCGGGCGTCCCCCAACTGTATGCGGCCGTCTACCAGGGCGAGCCCGTGCGCATCGCCTGGATGGCCCGCAAGGTCGCTGGCCCCCGCAACGCCGAGATGGCCGTCATCCAGGTTGCGCAAACCCGCGAGGCGCGCAATACGCTTGCGCAGGGCATCCTCTGGCAAGGCACGCTGGCCCTGATGGGTTTCACCGCGGCAGCGCTGGCCCTGGCGTATTGGGGCCTGCAGCGCTCGTTGTCGCCCATCCAGCGCATCGAACGCGAACTCGCCGCGCGCAGCGCGTCGGACCTGCATCCCATCCACGCGCCCGTCCCCGAAGAACTGGACAAGCTGGTCCATGCGCTGGATGGCTTCATGGCGCGGCTGTCGGATAACCTGGACACGCTGCGCCTGTTCATCGCCGAAGCCGCGCATCAGCTGCGCACGCCGCTGGCTGCGCTGCATGCGCAGATGGAAGTGGCGCTGGATGAAGAAGACGCCGCTGAACAGCGCCGCAGCCTGCTGGCCGTGCTGCGTAATGCGGAAAAGCTGTCGCGCCTGGTCAACCAGCTGTTGAGCGACGCCAGCGTCATCCACCGCAGCAATGTCAAACAGTTCCAGCCGGTGAACCTGGCCGAGTTGCTGAGCCAGGCGGCCTACGACACCATCCCGCAAGCCGATCCCCAGCCCGACGTGCGGCTGCACCTGCCCGGCGCGGCAGCCGGCGAAGCGCCGCACATCCAGGGCGACAGCCTGATGCTGCGCGAAGCCTTCAAGAACCTGATCGACAACGCGCTGCGCCACGGCGCCAGCGTCGACGGCCACATCGACATCCGCCTGGACCGCCTCGACGGCTCCTGGCGGATCACCGTGTCCGATCAGGGGCCTGGCATTGCACCCGCCTTGGCCAACACCGCCTTTGAACGCTTTGCGCGCGGCCCTAATCCGCGCACGCCCGGCGCCGGCCTGGGCCTGTCCATCATCAAACGCGTGGTGGACATCCATCACGGCAAGCTCAGCCTGAGCAACCGCGTGGGCGGCGGCCTGGACGCCGTCATCACCTTACCGGCCGGCCCCTATGATGCGTAGCGCCTTGTCATCCCTGCGCGGGCTGGCCTGCGGATTGAGTCGCGGCTTGAGTCGCGGATTCGTCCGCGGGTTGGCCGCGGCGGCGGCCTTGCTGCTGATCCTGCCCGTCGGGCACGCCCAGGAAGCCAGCGGCCCGGGCCTGACGCTGGGCCCGGCCGACAGCAAAAACGTGCTGGTCCTGCACGCGTCCAACAGCGTGCAGGTCTTCAAAGGCGTGCTGGAAGACTTCAGCAGGCTGAACCCCACGATTCGCCTGGAATACACCGAACTGACGACGCAGGAGCTCTACGCCGAAACCGTGGCCCGCGGCCAAGGGACGGGGGCCGCCAAATCCGGCCCGGACCTGATCATCAGCAGCGCCATGGACTTGCAGACCAAGCTGGTCAACGACGGCTACGCGCAAGCCCACGTCTCGCCCGAGACCCGGTCGCTGCCCGCGTGGGCCAACTGGCGCGACGAGGTCTTCAGCATCGGCACCGATCCCATCGTGATGGTCTACAACACGCGCAAGCTCGACGCCGCCCGCGCCCCGCACACTCGCCGCGAACTGCTGTCGCTGCTGCAGGCCCCGGACCAGCCCCTGGCCGGCAGGATCTCGACGTACGACGTCCAGGGCAGCGGCATCGGCTATCTGGCCGCCACGCAGGACACGCGGCTCGACAGCATGGCCGGCGCACTGCTGGCGGCGCTGGGACGCAGCGGCGTCACGGTCCATCAGTCCACCGAAGACGCCCTGGACAAGCTCGAGCGCGGCGACATCACGCTGGCCTACAACTTGCTGGAGTCCTACACCCGGCACCGCATCGACCAAGGCGCGCCGCTGGCGATCATCTACCCGCAGGACTACACGCTGATGCTGTCACGATCGGCGGTCATTCCCAAGCAGGCGCCGCGCGCGGACCTGGGCGCCCTGCTCCTGGACTATCTGCTGTCGGCACGCGGACAGGAAATGGTCGCCCGGCAATCCGGCATGCGGCCCGTCAGCGCATCCGTCGTTCCTGCGGCAGGCGTGCGCCCGATGGGCCTGGGCGTGGGATTGCTGGTGTATCTGGACCCGCTGAAAAAACGCCATTTCCTGGATTTCTGGCGGGTGGCGGTAATGCCTGCCGCTGCGGCAGACGCCAAGCCCTAGGGCGCCTGCCGGTCCCATCCGGTGGAAATATCCCGGTGCGGCTGCACCACGCGCGACAGGAGCGGCCTTTTTCCCCGGCCCCGCTCGCAGCGAATCTGTCCTTCGCCGCCGTTTTGCGAGGATAATTTCCGCTTGGGTCCGCGGCGGCCGATATCCATGCGCCCTACACCGCCAACCCTTCCGCTCTGATCGGCAGCAGCCGAGCGCCGCTTTGGCCCGAAGAGGCCGAAGCTTCCCACCAGCACCTGAGACACGTAGCAGCGATTACGGTTGAACCAGCGTTGGAGGCACACCATGGCCGAGCATCAGATTGTTTTGCGGCGCGCGATCGACGCCGTGCATCACCTGACCGACCCCGAGCCGCCCTGGCAAGACATTCTGCGCACCGCCCGCGACCTGGTCGGCGCGGACAGCGGCACGCTGATCGTCTTCGATGCCCGCAACAAGCTGCTGAACTTGTCCGCCATCGGCTTTTCCGACGCGTGCTTCGCCGATTATCAAGGCCATTACCACCGTTGCGACATCCTGGAACAGGACTCCCGGCGGGCCCCGGCCGGCACCTGGCTGGACACGGCGCACATGTACAGCCCCGCCCAGCTGCAACGCACGGAGTTCTATACGGACTTCATGGTCAAGCACCGGATGGCGCAGATACTGAGCCTGATCGTCGAATCGAACACCGTCCTGCACGCCTCCATCGGCTTTCAGCGCGCAACGGTCGACCCCAAGGCCAGCCAGCGCCTGCAATCCGGCGATTTCGCCCAATACTTCCGCACGCTGCAAAGCCACCTCGCGCAGCGCGAAAAAGCGCTGGCCGTCGGCTGGCAATCGATCGAACGCGCCTTCTCGGAACTGGACGAGGCCATCTTGCTGATCAGCAAGGAGGGCATGGTCAACGAGATGTCCGCGCTGGCGGCGCGGTATCTGGACGACGCCCATGGCTGGGCGGTGCGCGGCGGAAAGCTGCGGCACGCCGACCCCAAGGTGCAGCGCTTGTTCGATGCCAACTGCGCCGCGGCCGTCCGGGACGGGAAAACGCGATCGCTGGCCACCGCGTCCGGCTGGGGGGAGTTTTTCTGGATCGACATCAGCCCCGCGCCAGACGCATTGAGCTTGATCGGCGGCAAGATGTTGCTGATCCGCATGCGAAGAAGGAGCGCGTTCGCCATGCCCGACGTCTCCAAGCTGGAATCCGTGTTTGCCATCACGCATGCCGAAGCCGCCGTCCTCGCCGGTCTTGCCGCCGGCCATAGCGTGGAGGAAGTCGCCATCCTGCGCCAGGCCTCCGTGCTGACCGTGCGCAAGCAGGTCGCATCGCTCCTCAGCAAAATGGAATGCAGCCGCCAGGCGGAACTGGTCCGCTTGGCCTCCTTGCTGTAGATCGCACGCCCCCCAAAAGCCGGAAGATCGCTGCCCCGGACACCTGCGGGCGTACTCAATTTTGAGTATGCGGCCTGCACCCATGCGGCCCTACGATGAGTCCGAAGCCATGAGAGAGGGGGCATTCCGGTCCCGCAGCGGTCCTTGCCCAAGGCTGCACCCCATGCATCCCGTCAAGGACACCGGAAAAGCTGCGATCACGCTTGTCATCAAGGAGCACTTCATGAAGCCCATCCTGACCCTCCGCGCCGCCCTTCCTGTCGCCCTGGCGGCCCTTGCGCTGCTGTCCGGCCCCGCCGCTGCACAAATGGGAGCCGCCCCCACCACCGCCACGCCCGAGCCGAACATCGCCCTGAGCCGCGACGATGTCATGCGCGACCTGGCCGCCTGGAAGCAATCCGGCGTCGAAAGAAATTGGAACAGCGACAACACGCCGGACATCAACAGCCCCGAGTACGTCGCCAGCTATCGGAAATACGTGGAAACGGTCAGACCGGCCACCTCGCAGCAAATGCAATCGCAAACGCGCAGCCCGGGCAAGTGGTAATGCCTTTGCCGCGCCCTTTGCGGCACCCGCCTGCCGTTGGCGCCCGGACGGCCAGGCTGGCGGGCGGTCCGTCCGGGCGCGACGGCCCACGCCTGCCCGTCAGGCGCTAGGGCGTCGCCCCCAGTTCCCTGCCCAGCCATTCGCAAAACGCGTGCGTCGACGGCTCGTCCTGGCTGTCCCGATGCACCAGCCAGGACCACTTCGGCCCTCGCACCGTCTGCTCGGAGAGCGCCGCCAACGAGCCGTCAGCGCGCCAGCGTGCAGCCAGCAACGCACTGACCAGCGCCATGCCCAAGCCCTCCCGGGCGGCGTCCAGCAACTGGCCAGGATCCGAAAAATTCATGCCCTGTCCGCGCTGGCCCACATCGGCCCCGCCCTGCGTTTCCCAATGGCTCCAGTCCATCTCCCGTTCGCCATGCAGGGTAGCGGGCGCGCCGGCGCTGTCCGCCAACAAGCTGGGGTGGCACGCCGGATACAGGCGGTCTTCCACCAGCACCCGGAACGCGCAATCCGTCTGCGGGCCCAGGTCATCGCGAATCGCCACATCCACCGTCTGCTTAGCCATATCCGGCGCGGCCTCGCTGGTGTAGAGCCACAAGTCCGCCTGGGGATGCCGTTCGCGGAACGCCTTCAGCCTGGGCAGCAGCCAGTGCCGCGAAAACGCCGGCGTCGTGTTCACAATCAACTGGTCCGGCTTGCGGTATTGGTCCAGCCTGCGGATGCCGGCGGCCAATTGCTGCAACATCGCCTGCGTCGTGGCCAGCAGGTCCCAGCCTGCATCGGTCAATGCCACCGTGCGCCCTTGGCGGAAGAACAAGGGCTGCTCCAACAAGTCCTCCAGGCTGCGAACCTGCTGGCTGATCGCCGATTGCGTCAGGTGCAGTTCGTTGGCGGCTTTATGGAAGCTGCCCAGGCGGGCGGCCGCCTCGAAGCCCCGCAGCACGTTCAGTGCAGGCCAGTGTTTAAGCATATTGATAAGCCCTGCTAATTATAATTCCACTAAATATATCGCTTGTTCGAGTCTTTTACCCAGCAATACACTGCTTCTCAAGGGGTGTGCACGCCTTTCTTTTTCATAACCATCATTTATCAATTCAAATCTGAACCCAGGAGCCCCCGTGCCATCCCGCCGTCGACTCATCCAACAAGCCTCCCTGCTTTTCGGCGTTCGCGCCGCCGCCGCGCTCGGTCTGGGCCTGCTGACGCCCGCCGCCCGGGCCGCACCCGGATCCGGCTGGCGCATGCCCGATGAAAGCGCTTCCCAGGCACGCGCCTTCATCGCGTTTGGCGCCCAGGACGCCATCTGGGACGACATCACCGCTGACGTCCAGGCCGCGTTGGGCCGCATCGCCCGCGCCATTGCTGACTTTCAGCCCGTCACCGTGTTTTGCCGCGCGGGCGAGCTGCAGCAGGCCCAGCGCCATTGCGGCACGGCCAATGTCACGTTTGTAGAAACCCGCCTCGACGATATCTGGATGCGCGACATCGGCGCGAACTTCGTCCTGAACGGACAAGGCGGCGTGGCCGGCGTGGACTTCAACTTCAACGGCTGGGGCAACAAGCAGCGCCATGCCTCCGACGCCAGGATCGCCGCCGAAACCGTGGAACTCGCCGACGCGGAGTATGTGCAAAGCGACCTGATCGGCGAAGGCGGCGGCATTGAAGTCGACGGCCGCGGCACCGGCATCATGACCGAAAGCAGCTGGATCAACCCCAACCGCAATCCCGAATGGACCAAGGCTGAGGTCGAGGACGAACTCAAGCGTTGCCTGGGCCTGCGCAAGATCATCTGGCTGCCCGGCATCAAAGGCCGAGACATCACCGACGCTCACGTGGACTTCTATGCGCGATTCGTGCGCCCCGGCATTGTCGTCGCCAACCTGGACATGGATCCGGACTCGTACGACTACGCCTTGACGCGCAAGCATCTGGATATCTTGCGCCGCGCGACCGATGCCGACGGCAATCCGCTGGAAATCCACACCGTAAGCCCGCCGCTGCACCCGCGGCGCAGCAAGTTCCTGGACGGCAATGACGATTTCGCAGCCGGCTACATCAATTACTTCGTCATCAATGGCGCAGTGATCGCACCGGAATTCGGCGACCCGGCCGCGGACACGAAGGCGCGGGACTTGCTGGCGCGGCTATATCCCGGCCGCAAGGTCGTGCAGATCGATATCGATGCCATCGCCTCGGGAGGCGGCGGCATCCACTGCGTGACGAACCAGCTGCCTGCGGCCTGACGCCTGGTCAAGCCAGGTAAGCGGCCACCTCTTCGGCCGTCAGAAAGCGCTTGAAAGTCATCGACGGCTGCTGCGCGTCGTGGATGATGCCGTTGAATCCCGACCAATTGCGCTGGGTGCCCTCTTCGGTCTCAAGCGCCACCAGCACGCGTTTGCCGTGTTTCGCCGTGTTGTGGCGCAGCGCCGCTTCGCCCCAGGCCCACCGCATCGGCTGGACCAGTTCGCCTCCTGCATAGGCGTCGATCTGCAGCCATTGGAAGTCGGCGGTGTCGCGCTCCATGTCGGGCTGACGCGGTGCGATGTCTCGCTTCACGCCCAGGGCCTCGGCATGCTCGCCGATGATGATCTGCAGCAGCGTGAAGGCATGGAAAGTATTGTTGACGGCGTGGGCTCGCGCGACGAAGCCGGACCGGGATGCGGGCATCACCACGACCAATTCGTCCACGTAGCTGACTTGCGCGGCCATCCACAAGTAGTGCAGCTGCTCGAACGGCAAGCTGTCGTTGCTGGTGGCCATGGGGTATAGCAACCCCATCAAGGCTTCGTCCGACACGAAGGCGTGGTGGTTGCCCTGGTCGCGCATCAGCATCGTCATCATCGGCAAGACCAGGACGTCCACGGATTCGTGCAGGGCATCGACCTGCCAGCGCTCGTCTTCCGGGACGGCCGCAATCGTCGCTTGCGCATCGGCCCAGGCCTGGCGGTCGGATTCCTCGACCTCGTCATCGTCCGCTTCCACTTCCTGCGCGCAATAGGGCCGCAGGGTCTGCAGCCACTGGCGCAGCAGCGATTGCAACGTCGGGAAGAGGATCGTGGGATCGGCGTCGTCTTCCACCAGGGACCCGCACATCAGCGCCAGGGCCGATGCCCGGTTGGGGTGAAGCCGGGGCAGCAGATCCGCGCAGGCCTGCAGGGATGCGGCGGTGTATGACGCGTCTTGCGCGTGCACGTAAAACGCGCGGACTTCGGGGCGGTTGAAGAATTGCTCCAAGGATTCCAGATCGTCAAAGGTCAGGACGGGCGGGCTTACCGCGGCAATGAGATCGGCGATGGGGCTAGACATGGCGTAGGCAGGCGAAATGGGGAGAAGGGGCGCGAACGAAGAGACCGAAAGCAAGGCGTCTTGGTACGGAGTGTACCGAAGGGCCTATCCCGGAAAAGACGTGCTTCGCCGACTTTCCGCGTGGTAGATTGAATCGTCCTTTTTGACTGCGTACTTCCCATGCCGCCATCCACTGAAATCGGGCAAGCCGATCCGGACGACCGGATAGCCGCGGCGCAGGCCGCCGCGGCGACGCAACGCCCGCTCGAACACGACGCGGTGATGCCGGAGAGGACGGCGCTGCTGGTCATGCACTATCAAACCGATATCCTCGGCCTGTTCCCGTCAGTCGCTCCGGCATTGCTCGCCAACACGCGCAGCCTATGTAATGCAGCCAGGCAAACTGGCGTCAGCGTCTATTTCGCCAATATCCAGTTCAGCCCCGGCTACCCCGAAGTCAGCCCGTTGAACAAAAACGGACAAGGGATCAAGCAGCTGGGGCTTTTCGTGGGCGACGAACTCTCGCCGGAACTCGGCAGGTTGCCCAGCGAACCCCTCATCATCGCGCATCGCGCCAGCGTGTTCTTCGGCACCGACCTGCAAGTCCGGCTTTCTGCGCGAGGCATCGATACGCTGATGATGGTGGGCATCGCGTCCACGGGCGTCGTGCTGTCGTCGGTGGCACACGCCAGCGATGCGGACTTCCGCCTGCTGACGGTCAAGGACTGTTGCTACGATCCCGATCCGGTAGTGCACGACCACCTTTTTGCGACGGCATTCGCGTCGCGCACGACGGTGCTGTCGCTGGCCGAGGCCTTGTCCTGGCTCAGTCAACCCTCCGCGCGGCCGGGGCATCACTCAGCTGCCACGTAGCCGTGTTGCATGGACGCGCCCAGGCCGCCTTAAAACGTATCAAACTGCAATTTCCCACGCGAGCGTTCAGGCTTGCCCTTCTGATCGGCAACGACGCCACGAGTCCGGCTCGCGCAAGATGGCGGTCATGCCCCGCCTTTTTCAGCGTTACAAGCTTTCCCAATATTCATCAAATAAAACATCTCTGACGCCTCGCCTGATTTAGTTGTATGGCTTGCTTGCAGGGACATCCGGCGGCACGACGCTCCGGCCCCCCACAGGCATATACAAAAGCAATAAACCGGAGGAGGAGCCATGCGTTTTCTTAATCGCAGGATCGCCGCATTGCTGGCGAGCGGGCTGATTGTCGTTCTGGCCGGCTGCGCCGCGCCCGGCGGCAAGAAAGACACGATCGATATGGCCGGGCTTTCCCAGCCCGTGGAGATCGTCAGGGACAAGCACGGCGTGTCGCACATCTATGCGCAGAACCAGAACGACCTGTTCTTTGCCCAGGGTTTCAGCGCCGCGCGCGACCGTTTGTGGCAACTGGACCTGTGGCGTCGACAGGGCGAAGGCAAGATGGCCGAACAGTTCGGTCCGCGCTTCATCGAACAGGACCGCGCCGCGCGCCTGTTCCTGTTCCGTGGCGACATGCAAGCCGAATTCGCCAGTTACCACCCTGAAGGCAAGGCCATCCTGACCGCGTTCGCCAACGGCATCAACGCCTATGTGAACTGGGTAAAGGCCAATCCGGAGCAACTGCCGCCGGAATTCAAGCTGACCGGCACCGAACCCGGGTACTGGAGTCCTGAGACATCGCTGATCCGCATCTACGCGCTGACGCGCAACCTCAACGAGGAAGTCAAGATGGCGCAACAGATCGCCAGCTTGGGGCTGAACAACGTGCAGGGGCTGAGCACGTTCGAGCCGCCGTTGGCGTTGCAGGTGCCGCAAGGCCTGGACGTGCGGCAGATCGACAAGTCGGTCCTTGCCAATTACACCCTGGCGCGCGACGGCCAGAAATTCGTCGCGGCCGACTTCCCGCGCAGTCCGTTGGCGGAGGATCAACGCGCGAAGCTCGCCAGCGCATTGTCGGAAGGCCGCCTGGCATCGCTGGACACGGATTTCGATCCGACGGCGACGCGCTATGAAAGCAACAACTGGACGATTGGCGGCCAGCACACCGCCAGCGGCAAGCCCATCCTGGCCGGCGATCCGCACCGGTCCATCACGATGCCGTCGCTGCGCTACATGGTGCACTTGAACGCGCCGGGCTGGAACGTGATCGGCGCCGGAGAACCCGCGCTGCCCGGGGTGTCCATGGGCCACAACGACCGCATCGCCTTCGGGTTGACGATCTTCGCGTTCGGCGACGAAGAAGACCTTTACGTCTATGACACCAATCCGGCCAATCCCGGCGAATACCGCTACCAGGGCAGCTGGGAAAAGATGCGCCAGGTCGACGAGTCCATCCCTGTGCGCGGAGCGACGCCCGCCGTCCGCAGCCTGAAGTTCACGCGCCACGGTCCGGTCATCCACGAAGACCTGGTGCGTCACAAGGCTTATGCCCTGCGCGCCGCCTATCTGGAGTACCCCGGAACGGCGGCTTATCTGGCCAGCCTGCGACTGAACCAGGCGCAGAACTGGAACGAGTTCGTCGCCGGCATGGAAAAGCACTACACGCCCAGCGAAAACATGGTGTATGCCGACGTGGACGGCAACATCGGCTGGTTTGGCGGCAGCATCGCGCCGATCCGTCCGCGCGGCGACTGGTCGGGCATGTTGCCGGTGCCGGGCAACGGCGATTTCGAATGGCGCGGCATTCTGCCGGGCAGCGCGCTGCCCAGGGCTTTCAACCCGCCCGAAGGCTATGTGGCGACCGCCAATGAATACAACCTGCCCGCCGATTTCGCCTACAAGGAAATGTCGGCGCGCACCTGGGCCGAACCCTATCGCGTGCAGCGCATCCGGGAAGTGCTGGCCGACGGCAAAGGCCTGACGGTGCAGCAGTCCCAAGACCTGCAGTACGACAATCTGTCCATACCCGCCCGCACGCTGATGGGCTATGCCAAGGCCCTGAACGCCGCCGACCCCGCCTTGAATGACGCCCTGGGTCTGCTCAAGGACTGGGACGCCCGCATGGACACCGAGTCGCGGGCCGCCTCGGTCTACGCGTTCTGGCTGCCGGAAGTCGTCAAGCGCGTGACGGATCTTTACGTGCCGGCAAACGGGCGCGCCGCCTTCGGCGAACTTTCCACCCGCAAGACGCTGGAAAAGCTGGCTACCCCCGATGCCGCGTTCGGCCCCCGGCCGGAGCAAGGCCGGGACGCGCTGCTGCTGCAGGCGCTGGCCGACGGCGTGCAGAAGCTGCGCACCGCGTTGGGGCCGGATTCGACGCAATGGCAATGGGGCAAGCTGCATCACATCCAGTTCGAGCACAGCCTGGCCAGCCTGCTGCCGCCCGACACGGCAAAGGCCTATGGCACCCCGCGCTATCCGGTTGGCGGCGACAACGACACGGTGCATCGCGGCACGTTCCGCAAGAGCGATTTCCGCCAGATCAGCGGCTCGTCGTACCGCCAGGTGATCGACGTGGCCAATTGGGACAACTCGCGCGTCCAGAACGTGCCGGGGCAATCCGCGGATCCGCGCAGTCCGCATTATCAGGATCTGTTGAAGGGCTGGGCCACCGGGGAGTACTTCCCCATGGCCTTCAGCCGCGCCAAGGTGGACAGCGAGCGCGCGGATACGCTGACGCTGCGGCCGTCCGGGCAGTGAGAAGGCGGCATGACTGACCGGCGCCGGGCCGCGACGCAAGGACGATGTCGCGGCCCGGCATTTTTCATCTTTTAATGGAGACCGCATGGCCGAAAGAACCCTTACCGGCACCCGACCCGCCGAGCGCCGGCAGCCCAGCGAACGGCGCTTCTGGTTCATCGTTCTGGCCGGCACGCTGGCCGCCCTAAGCTACGAAATCCTGGCCGTGCTGCAAGGCGATTTCTCGGCGGTGAAGAAACTGTTGCTGCCCGCGCTTTTGCTCGCGTGGCTGTACCGCGGCAGCCCGTGGGCGCGCTGGATCTTGATGGCGCTGCTGCTGGGCTTCGGGGTCCTCAACCTGTACCTGGGGTTAGGGCTGCTGCAGGACGCCCCCGATCGCCTGCTGTACGTATCGATCTTCAGCGCCTTCATGATCGCGACGGGGCTGTACCTGGCGTTCGCCAAGAGGGATTTCGCCCGCTACTGCAGCTACGCCGCAGTGCGCGACGACCTGCGAGCCCGCGCAAGGCGGCGGTGACGCAGGACGGCCCCAAGAACTGGGCCCGCTAGCCTGCCCGCAGACAGCGCTCGGCCATCCGCACATAATGTTCAAGCGGCGGCGTCGACAGCCCGACCACCTTGGCCAGGTCGTCATAGCGGCGCAAGCGCACGGCGGCCAGCGCGTGCGGCTGCGCGGCGAAGGCCTCGGCCTGTTCGGGAGTGAACACGCCGCCCTGCAGCGCCAGGCTATGCACGGAAACGGGCGACAGGGTGTCCAGATAGGCGGGGTCGATCACGCCAAGGTAGCGTTTGGCCGCGACATGCAGGCGCACCGGAGCGGTGACGTCGTCGCCGAACAGCGTAGCCAGGGCATCGGCGCCGACTTCCTGGTGACGCATGTCGGCCGTGATGCTCTCGGCAAGCATCAGATGGCCGATATCGTGCAGCAACGCGGCCACCGTCACCGCTTCGGACTCGCCGGCCTGTTCCGCCAGCTGCGCGCACTGCAGCGCGTGCTCGGTCTGGCTGATGCGCTCTCCGCCGTAGTAGGCGGCGCCATGGTGGGCGAACAGGCTTTCGATGTAGGGCAGAGTCAGCATGGGAGTCCTTCGCGGGCGGCAGATACTCGACACGATATCCAGCCACAATGACATCTAGATGACTAGATGGCAATGAAATAAAAAAGTGCCAGGCCGTCATTTCATCGCTGAAACCACGGGCTGGCACCGCTTGCCGGACGTTCCTGTCCGGCGCCGCCAAGAATAGCGACGCTTACCGTTTCGCCGCGTCCTGCTCCACCACCATATCCAGCACATACACCTTCGACGGCGCGTCGGCGGGCGGATTCTTCCAGTCGTAGCGCTTCACGCGCAGCACGGTGCGCACACCGTCCTTGTGCTCAAAGCCTTCGATCGACTGGTACAGGGGATGCCACTTGTCCTGCGTCGGCTGCTGCACGCCCGCGTCGTTGTAGCGGCGCTCGCGCACCATCAGGCACTGGTAGTTGGAGATCATCGGATGGCTGCATTCCGCCTTCTTGGCGGCGACTTCCAGGAAGATGGTTTCGCCGGCGCTGCCGTACAGCGTCTCCGGCGTGGGCTCGCCAACGAACTTCAGGACGGTGCCATCCTGCGCGACCAGCTCCAACGCGGGCTCGGCGGTATCGCCGGACAGCGTGGCGCGCAGGTCGCCCTTCATCCGCTCGTTGATCTCGGCATCCAGCTGCATCAGGCTTTGTTCGCACGCCTTCATCGTGGACGCCAGGTTATTCACATGCAGCACGCCATTCTGATAGCGGTAGCCGCCGAATTGCGCATTGCAGCCGCCGCGGATGTTCAGGGCGTCATTCGAGAAGGTCAGGCGCAGCTGATGCTCGATCCCCTTCTGCAACGCGGCAACCGGCTTGCCCGAGGCATCGGTAGCGGAAGCCAGGCGCCAGTAGTAGGCAGGCAGGGTCAATTGGCTGGCGGGCGACGTGGCGGTAGGAGTGGGCATGGAGGACGATCCTTCGCTGGGGGAGGAAACCGGGGCGCAAGCTTGAAGCAGCGCGGCGCATGCGGACGCAAGGAGGATTATTTTTTTCATGGTTCGTTCCTGTAAGCCGGATGGCACTGATGAAAAACGGGATTCTACGTTCGCAGCGTGGACGAATTTGGCGGACAAGCCGCCAGTCCGTTTCAAAATCTTGCCGGCCGCAAGGCGGCCGGACGGCGAAGGCTGCGCGCCGCGGCAAGCTGTTTGCCCTGCTGCGCGGACAGGAATGAAGGCTTGTCCTGACAGGCCGCTGACGGCCTGCGCGCGTTTACAGTCTGACACCTTACGCCGTCGACCTACCCGACCCGCAGCATCCCCCTCTCTTCCTGCACCCGGCCGCGCTGCGCCAAACCGGCCACCGCCCGCTCGACCCGGCTTTCCGCCTCCGCCAAGGTCCGTGCCATTCCCAGCATCCTGCACACCGACTTGATCACATCTGCCTTCGGTGAGTTTCCGGTCATCGCCAACACATGCAAGACGCCGTTGGCCAGTTCCTGGACGCACACGTCGTCGACGCGACGGCGCGTCGCCTCGTCTTCGCCTGCCCCGCGAAAGCCCGTCCATTCCTCGGGCTTCACGCCTGCCGGCCAGTAGAAGGTGGCTTCGCCTTCCTCTGTCTGCCCCACGTCCATCGGCGTCAGCGCGCGCAGCCGCTCGACGATCCTGACGCCCGTGCGCTCCAGGCCCCAGGCCCGCGCCACCTTACGGTGCAGCACGGTTTCGGCAATCGGCCCTTCGGTCTCGATCACCGCACGCAGCTGTTCGGTCACCTGGCCGTTGTTGGCGCGGCTGTAGAACGCGTCTGAATCCCCGCCGTCCAGCGCCGCCAGGGGGTACACCTCGAACCCGCCCGCCATGCCGGCGTCGGCCGATGCGCCGATCCCGGCCGCCCAAGCGCCCTCTTCCGTCGTAATCACGAACGCCACGGCGGGGCCTGCGTCCGGCGCGTTCGCCTGAACCGTTTCCTCCACCTCGTCCTCTTCCAGCGCCTCGTCGGCCTTGCGCTGCAGCTCCGCATCCAATCGGGCCAGGATCTTCTCCACTTCACGTTCGGGGTTGATCCACCAGTCGGTCGACCAGACCCGGTGCAGGCGCCATCCCAACCCTTCCAGCACGACCTGCCGCAGACGGTCGCGGTCGCGCGCCGTGGCGCCGGAATGGTAGGCGCGGCCATCGCATTCGATTCCCATCAGGTACCGGCCCGGCGCGCGCGGATCCACCACGCCCATGTCGATCCGGTATCCCGAACATCCCACTTGGGGATGCACGGTCCAACCGTGATTGCGCAGCACCTTGATAACCTGGGTCTCAAACGGGCTATCCGGCTCGCGCCCCGTGGGCAACGACTGCTCGACCAGCGCGCGCGGCCCCTTCAGCGCAAACTCCAGGTAGTGCTTCAGGTCCCGCACGCCTGTCGCCCGCACGCGGGACAGGTCGATCTGTTCCGGCATCAGCGTGCTGTAGATCACCACGCCTTCCCGCGCGCGCGAAATCGCGACGTTCAAGCGGCGATGGCCGCCCTCGCCATTCAACGGCCCGAAGTTCATCGTCATCTTGCCCGCCGCATCCGGGCCAAAGGTGATCGAAAAATAGATGACATCGCGCTCGTCGCCCTGCACGTTCTCCAGGTTCTTGATGAAAAGCGGTTCGCGCGATTGGGCAGAGATGGCCTTGTCCAGTTCGGCATTGGCGCGGCGGCGCGCGTCCAGCAGCGTTTCGATCAGCGATTGCTGAGGTTGGTTGAAGGTCACCACACCCAGCGTCTGACGGCGGCGCGACTTGTCCAGATAGTGCTGTTCGATACCTTGCACGATGGCTTCGGCTTCGCGCCGGTTGGTGCGGCTGCCGCCCCGGTCATAGACGCCCGCCACCTTTTCCAGGCGCACGGCCACGTCGTCGGTGACAGGCGACGGGAAGGTGATCAGCTGCGAATCGTAGTAGGTCACGTTGCTGAAGGTGATCAGGCTTTCATGCTTGCTGCGGTAGTGCCACTGCAGGCGCAGACGGTTCATGTCGGCGCCCAGGCATTCATCCAGGATGCTCTCCAGGTCTTCGACCTGCCCGTCGTCGCCGGCGCCGTCCTCTTCCGGCGCGGACTTGCTGAAGAAACTGGTGGGCGGCAGCTGCTTGGTATCACCCACCACCACCAGTTGCTGGCCGCGCGCGATGGCGCCGACGGAATCCCACACGGGAATCTGCGACGCCTCGTCGAAGACCACGACATCGAACTGCGAATGGCCCGCGTCCAGGTACTGCGCAACGGACAACGGCGACATCAGCAGGCAGGGCTTCAGCTTGGGCAACAGCGACGGCAGGCGTTGCATCAGCTGGCGCACGGGAACGTGGCGGGCCTTCTTCTGCAGCTCGCGCCGCAGCAATCCCAATTCGCTGTCCGGGCTGACCAGGATGCCGTTGCCCGCGGGCACCTTGCCGGCCAGCAGGGCGGCGATGTAGGCCGACGTGAGTTTCTGGAATCGGTCGTCGGCATCGCGGAATTCGCGGATCTTGCGTTCGTGGTCGGCGCTGGAGAATGACCGCAGCACCGGCGAATGGTCGATGACCTTCTTCACCCACCAATTGCGGTAGCTGAATTCAAAATGCGCTTCGACCTGCGCAAGGGGAACGCGCCCCTGTTCCAGCGATGCAACCAGGCCTTGCAGTTGCGCGCCGATCGCCTGTTCGCGGGCTTCGCGCCACACGCACCAGGGCATCAGGAACTGCCTGTTGTGGCGCCAGCCGGCGAGGACGCCCTGGATGCGTTCCAGTGCGCCATTGGCATCCGTGCCTCCCGACAGCGCCTCGGTGGGCTTTGCCAGCGTGTCCACGTCGGCGATCCTGTCTTGCAGGACGCGCCACGCGTTGCGGCAGTCGGCCAGGCGCTTGGCCAACGCCGCGCCCGGTTGCAGCAAGGCGCGGTTCTCGCCCACCAGCGGCTGCAGCCGCGTGCGCAAATCGGCGGCCACGGCAGCATCGCCCGCCACCCGCGTGACGGCGTCGGCAAAGCGCTGCGCCCATTGCTCGTGGCGTTGGACCTGATCCCAATCCGTACTCAGACCCGTGTAGGCATCCTGCAGCAGACGCTGAGCGTCGGCCTTCAGGACAGCCAGCTCGCGATCTTCGAGATTGACCAACGCCAGCGGCGTCAGCACCGCGCTGATCGCCGCGTCGTCCGGGCGTTGGGAATCCGTGCGGTAGGCGGCCAGGCGCTTGCGGATGCCGCCCTTGGCGAACACGGACTTCGGCCACCACGACGAACACGCGGCCAGCCATTCAGCCTTCAGCGCATTGGCGTCCACTTCCGCCAACTGCGCGTTCCATTGCGCCCCCACTTGCGCCCAGTGCGCGTTGCGCGCCAGCCCGTGGCGCACCATGTCCTGCACCTGGACGCGGGCAGAAGGATCGTGCGCTTGCCCAGCCAATCCGAGAGGCACTTGCGGGGCGGCCAGCAGCACGTCCATCAACGGGTCCAGCCTGGCATAGGCGTCCAGGCTCAGGCCGGCAGCCGGCACGCCCAGGTCTTCGCCTGCCGCCGCGACGTGCTGCTGGAACCCGGCAATCGCCTGATCCAGCGTCTGCGCCGCCGCCAGCAGCGCATCCTGCCAACTGGGGCTCCACTCGGCCATGCCGATGTGCGCCAGCGGGTGGCCAAGCAGCGTGCCCAGTTCGCCAGACAAGGTCGCCATGCGCCTTGCGGTCTCGCGCAGTTGCGCGAGCTCCCTGCGCTCGTGCGCCTGCCCGTGCGGCCAGGACATCGGCGACGGCTCGCGCCCGGCGTTCTGGATGCAGGTGCCGATGGCGTCGTATACCGTCAGGCCGTTTGGATGCTCGTGATGCAGCGCGTCAACCAGTCCGTTCAGGTCCTGGCGCAGCACAGACAGGCGCTCGGCCTCGCGCGCCCAGTCGTCCGTCGTGCGCTGGCCGCTGTGATCCAGCGCCTTGCCCAGCTGTTGCAGCACTTCGGCTTTGCGCGCCTTGGACGAATGCAGCTCCAGGCAGAACGGACCCAGGCCGATGTTGGCCAACCGACGGTGCACGACTTCCAGCGCGGCCATTTTTTCGGACACGAACAGCACCGTCTTGCCGCGCGCCAGCAGGTGCGCGATCAGGTTGGTGATGGTCTGGCTCTTGCCGGTGCCCGGCGGGCCTTCCAGCACCAGATCGCGGCCGGCATCGACGGCGCAAATGGCTTTCAGCTGCGACGAGTCGGACAGCAGCGGGGTCAGCAGGTCTTCGGGCTTGTAGCTGTCGTCCAGCCGGTCCAAGCGCGCATCCAGGGGTTCCTTCGCGAAGGCTTGCCCCGGATGATCGATCAGGTGTTTGACGACGCGGTTGGCTTTCAGTTGCTCGGTGCGGTCCTGCAGGTCCTTCCACATCAGGTACTTCGTGAACGAGAAGATGCCCAGGTGCACCTGGTCCAGCACTTCCCAGCCGGCGATCTCGCGCACGGCCAGACGGAAGGCTTGCAGCACGCGGGCCACGTCCACGCCCTTGTCGTCGGCGGGCAGGATGTCCAGGCCCGGGATGCGCAGTTCGTAGTTGTTGCGCAGCATCTGCAGCAACGTGGGGTTGATGATGGTCTCGTCGTCGTGGCGGACCAGGCGGAAGCCGCTGCGCACCGACTGGCGCTGCAACGACACCGGCACCAGGATCAGCGGCGCCAGGTGCGCGCTTTCCGCACCCGGACTTTCCGTCCAGCGCAGCATGCCCATCGCCAGGTACAGCGTGTTGGCGCCGCCCTCTTCCAGGCCGGTGCGCGCCGCGCCGAAGATGGCCAGCAGATTGGCGTCCAGCGCCTCCTGGGTGACGCGCGCGATCAGTTCCTTGTTGCCCAGCGCCTCCAGCGCCATGTCGTCCAACGGCGCGCGGCCGCCCCGGCTCTGGTGCACGTCGGCCACGCGCGGGTCATTGCCTTCCATCAGCGCGGCGGGCAAGGGCCGGATGCGGAATTCGCTGCCGTCGACGATGGCGTCTTCCAGCCGGCCCAGGTCGGGCACGACGAGCGGCAGCGTGGACTTGGTCAGCTTGAAGTTCAGCAGCCGGTTGCGCAGCGTCAGGTCCAGCAAACGCGATTTCCACTTGGCCAGCCGGCCTTCAGGCGTATCGTCGGCGGGCTCCAGGCTGATGACGAACTCGGGGTCGAGCGGCGGCAGGTCGGGCGTGGGTTCGATGGCCGCGGGGCGTTCGACGTCGTCCGCGCCGCCCGGCGTTACCGACAGCACGCGCGACGGCAAGGGCTTGATCTGCAGTTCGCGCGCACGGTGCACGTCGATGGCGTAGCGGAACGTGTCTTCCTCCCGCAGATGGGCGGCGCCCTGTTCCAGCGCCAGGCGCAGGGACGGGCGGAAGTTCGGATGCTGCGCGATGCCGGTGGTTTCGAACACCAGGAATTCGCCGCTGTCCACGCGTTTGCGCACCGCTTGCACGTCGTCGGTCAGCGGGTCTGCGAAACACGCTTGATGCAGCCATACGCCGACCCAGGCATGGCCGTCCTTCATCAGGATGACCGGGCGCAGCCCGGCCTGCTCCAGGCAGGACGAGAACAGCATGGCCAGGTCCAGGCAGGTGGCCACGCGAGCTTCCATGATGCGGTCCGGCGTGCGGATCTTCTGGCCATCCACGCCGAAGGACGCGGGCGGCTCGGCGTAATGCAGGGATTCCGCGGCCAGCGTGCTGTAGATGGCCGACACCTGCTTCCAGACCACATCGCGGCTCTTGGACTGGTAGCCGTTCATCTGCAAATCGGCATGCTGCGCGCGCAGCAGCTTGGACGCCTTGCCGATCAGCACGTCCACCGCCGGATTGTTCGGCATCGAGAACGCGGCCAGCAGTTCAGGCAAGGCCCGCGTGCCGGCCCACTGGTCATAGGCCAGGACGGTGATCGGCTGCGACGCGCGGCCCAGTTCCTGCGTACCGGCCAGCACCGCCACGTCGATGCTGGCGCGCACGGCCTCTTGCAAGTCGGCTACGTAGGCATGGTCAGGCGTCAGGTCCAAGGGCGAGATGCGGCGGACTTCGCCCGGCGCCAACTTGTCGAAGCGCAGCTTCACGCTTTGCGCGAAAGCGGGATTGCAGCGGATATGCACTTCGATGTTCTCGAAGGCCTGCGGCGTACGGTTGGTCAAGCGCAGGGACCGGACGACGGGAACGGCATTCTGGATGGACGCGTAGCCCAGCGTCGGGTCCGATTCGATCGTGAGGGCGATGGCGTCGGGCGTGTTCAACCCGGCGGCATGCGCCGCGCCTTCCTGGATCGCCGGCGGTTCCAGGTCTTGTCGCTTATCCATCGATATCTCTCTGCGAATACGGGGCGCTGGCCCCATTTCTAATCTGCAAGGACGAATTCTAAAGCCGTATCGAATGGCGGCGCCGGGTAACAGTCATTACAGGCGGAATATTCGCGTGTGCGCGAGCGTCAATCGTATTGGCACGCCGCGTTTCGGCGCCGATCGAAGACACTTGAATGAGGGTAAAGGATATGAAGTCGTTCAGAACGTTGGCCAGCGGCATGGTGGTGTTGGCCTCTTTGGCCGCCACTTCCGCATGGGCCGCGCAAGACCTGAATGTGTACGGCCCCGGCGGCCCCGCCCCCGCCATGAAGGAAGCCGCGGCGGCATTCGGCAAGACCCATGGCCTCACCGTCAACGTCACCGCCGGCCCCACGCCGGCATGGGCCGACAAGGCCAAGCAAGATGCCGACGTGCTGTTCAGCGGCGCCGAGAACATGATGAGCGGCTTCGCCACTGCCCTGCCCGGCGTGTTCGACCTGCGCGACGCCCGCACGCTGTACCTGCGCCCGTCGGCGATCCTGGTGCGCCCCGGCAACCCCAAGGGCATCAACGGCTTCAAGGACCTGCTCAAACCGGGAATCAAGGTCATGGCCGTGTCCGGCGCCGGGCAGACCGGCCTGTGGGAAGACGTGGCCGGCCGCTTGGGCGATATCGGCACCGTGCGCGCATTCCGCGCCAATCTGGTGCTGCCCGAAGCCGCCAACAGCGCCATGGCGCGTACCCAGTGGACCGAAGACCAGAGCATCGACGCGTGGTTGATCTGGAACATCTGGCAGGTGTCGAACCCCACGCTTGCCAGCGTGGTGGAAATCGAAGAGCCCTACCGCATCTATCGCGACGCCGGCGCGGTGGTGACCCGGCAGGGCAAGAACCACCCGCAGGCGCAGGCCTTTGTGGATTATCTGGCGTCGGCCGACGGCAAGGCCATCTTCAAGAAGTGGGGATGGAAGACGGACTGACCGACAGCCGCGCCGCCACGTGCAGAAACGACGCCAGCGCCGGATTCGCGTCGTCGCGGCGCCAGGCCAGGCCGACTTCCTGCTTCAGGAATTCGGTCGTATCCGACAGCGGCACATAGCTGACTTTCGGATGGATCAACGACTGTAGATTGCTGGGGATCAGCGCCACGGACAAGCCCGCCGCGACCAGGCAGATCACACTGCCGATCTGCGCGCTTTCCTGGTCGATCTGCGGATAGAACCCGGCCGTGGCGCACGCGGAAATCAATTGCGCGTGCGCGGCCGGCACATGCTGGCGCGTAAAGGCCACGAACGATTCGTGCGCCAGTTCCTTCAACGCGACAGACCGGCGCTTTGCCAGCCGGTGCGTGTGCGGCAACGCGCACATCAAGCGGTCGTGCTGGTAGCGCATCGACGCCAGCAGCGTTTCGTCGTCTGCCAGCGGCGTGCGCAACATGCCCACGTCCAGGTATCGCCCCTTGATGCGTTCCAGCTGGTCGCGCGTGGTCATTTCGAACACCCGCAGCTTGACCTGGGGATAGTCGCGCCGGAACTGCCCGATCAGGTCGGGCATGAAGCCATAGCCGGCGCTGCCGATGTACCCCAGGGACAACTGGCCGATGTCGCCGCCGGCCGCATGCTGGGCGCGTTCGACGGCCACGCGCTCATAGCGCAGCCATTGGTAGGCCTCTTCAAGGAATACCGTGCCCGCCGGCGTGAGCGCGACGCTGCGCTTGTTGCGTACGAAGAGCGGCGTACCCACGTGCGATTCCAGCTTCTGGATGGCCTGGCTTAACGGCGACTGCGCGATCCCGACACGCAGGGCCGCGCGGCCGTAATGCAACTCTTCGGCCACGGCGATGAATTGGCGCAGCAATCGGCTATTCAACATAAAGATAATTATCGTCTTACAGAGTATTGAATTATATGTTGGACACGAAAAATAGGCGCTTCTAGACTGGGCTTCCCATTACCGCCTGTCCGGATAGAACAATGAGCGAGACAAACATCCAGGCCCAAGATGCCTATGGCGCCATCGCCGCGCTGCTGGGCCGCGATTGGACCCAGCAAGAGTCCCCCGAACGCCGCCTGCGTTTCCATGGCGTCAGCCCGCGATTCGATTCCCCGCATAAATTGACCGTGGCCGCCGCCAGCGCCATCGGCGCGTATGCGTTGACCATAGAACGCTGGCATCACATGGCGACCGCCCAGCACCAGACCATGGCCATCGACTGGATGCAGGCAGCCTGCTCGCTGAATCCCGGGCATTTTCAGACGCAAAGCGGATTTTCGCTGCCGGCCTTATCGCTGCTGACGGAACTGAAGGCCGATTTCTATCAAACCGCCGACGACCGCTGGTTCTTCCCTATCGGCTCATACCCGCATTTGCGCGACGGCGTGCTGGAGGTACTGGATTGCGCGAACACCAATGCGGCACTCGCCAAGGCCATCGCACGTTGGAACGGCGACGATCTGGAAACGGCATTTGCCGAACGCAAGCTGCCGGGCGTCTATGCACGTTCGCAAGACGCGTGGCTAAGCCATCCCCAGGGCAGGCTGCTGGCCGACCTGTCGGCGGTTGAAGTCGTCAAGATCGCCGACAGCGAACCGGAACCCGCCCGCGCAAACGTCCGGCCCCTGGATGGGCTGCGCGTGCTGGATCTGGGCCATGTCATCGCCGGACCGGTCGTGGCGCGCTCGCTGGCCGAGCACGGCGCCGACGTCCTGCGCATTACCTCGCCCGCCATGCAGGACCCGTTTCGCCAAACCGTGGACACCAACATCGGCAAACGCTCCGCGTTCCTGGATTTCGATGCGCCGACCGGCTTGCAGGCGGCGCGCGACCTGATCGCCGGCGCGGATGTGGTCGTGCAGTCGTGGCGACCGGGCAGCATGCGCAACCGCGGCCTGGGTCCGCAAGACGCCGCCGCGATCCGGCCTGGCGTGATCTATGTCACCGTCACCGCGTTTGGCGACGAGGGGCCGTGGGGGCAACGCGGCGGCTTCGAACAACTGGGCCAGACCGTCAGCGGCATTTCGGTGCGCGAGGGCGGCAAGGGCAAACCTCGCGTCGTGCCGCCCTATTTGCTGAACGATTATCTGACCGGGTATCTGGGCGCTACCGGCGTCATGCAAGCGCTGATACGCCGCGCGCAAGAAGGCGGCAGTTACCACGTCAAGGTGTCGCTGGCCCGCACGTCGATGTGGGTGCAGGACCTTGGGCTGTTGACCGACTTCGACCCCGCGCAGCCGCGACGCCATTTTGCGCTGGAACTCAATCCCCTCCTGGAACGCCGCGAATCCGCCTATGGCGTGCTGGAGCAGTTTCCGCCCGTGGCGCAGTTTTCGCGGACGCGCGCGGCCTGGGTTCTGCCGCCGGCGCCAAACGGCGCGCATCCGGCGCAGTGGCTGTAGCGCCGCCGCTTGCAGATCGACGACGCTACATCCTTAGAAAAAAAGCAGAGGAGACATCATGGACATTCAACGAGTCACCCGCACGCTTGCGGCCGCTGCCATCCTGGGTATGGCGGGCGGCGCCCACGCGGCCGACGGATATCCCAACAAGCCCATCACGCTGATCATCGGCTTCGCACCCGGTGGTCCCACCGACGCGATAGGCCGGGTCTTGTTCAAGACCGTGTCGCAGAAACTGAAAGTGCCCATCATCATCGAAAACAAGCCGGGTGCGGGCGGCAATATCGGCACGGCGGAATTGATGCGCGCCAAGCCTGATGGTTACACGCTGCTGTACGGCACGTCCTCGATCACGACGGCGCCGCCTCTGTTCGGGCGCGATGACCTGAACCCCAAGACGGCGTTCCTGACCGCCAGTTGCTCCGTCAGCGTGCCGCTGATCCTGCTGACGAACAAGGCCATGGACCAACAGTCCGCAACCCAGTTCTACGACACGGTCAAGGCGAATCCCGGCAAGTACTTCCAGGGTTCGTCAGGCAATGGGGCGATCGATCATCTGGTGTCCATGGACATCGCGAACCGCATGGGCCTGGATATCCAGCACGTGCCCTACAAAGGCAACGGCCCGGCGCTGACCGACCTGGTCAGCGGCAACGTGAATTTCATGTATTCCGGCTCGTTCAACAGCGCCATGCCCTTCATTCAGAACGGCCAGGCGCGGGCGCTGGCAGTCACGTCGGAAAAGCGCTCAGCCAGCTTGCCGGACGTGCCCAGCCTGAGCGAAGCGGTGCCCGGCCTAAAGGGGTTCGATGCCGGCACCTGGCAAGTGCTGATCGCGCCCAAGGGCACCGACCCCGCCATCCTGGCCAAGCTGGACCAGGTGCTGCAGGAATCCCTGAAAGACCCCGAGGTGCAGAAAAGCCTGCGGTTCCAGGGCGCCGAGCTGATGGACAAGGACCCGAAGGCTTGCCAGGAGTATGTGGCCGCGGAATATTCCCGCTGGAGCGACACGATCAAACGGCTGGGCCTGAAGGCCGAGAATTGATCGGGCCACGCCCGGTGCGCTCAAGGGCGCTCCGGGCGCAGCCGCCTGGCGGTTACTGCGCGCCTGGAAACGCGGAATCCGTCAGGCAGGCTTTCGCCCATTCATAATCGTCCGACCCGTCGATCTCCCCGTCGATTTTTGGCAGCGGCTTGGACGCATAGACATATTCCGGCTGTTCAGGTTGCCGGTTCCATTTCGCCTGAGTGTCTCCGACGCTGGCGCAAGCCTCGTCCGAACTGCTGAACGAGCAGGATGCGATGACGCGCGGCTTGCCGCCCACCACATTGGCGACATACCGCTTGGTATAGACGGCGCCCGAAGCCCAGGATTCGTCCACCGAGCAAATGCGGTCGTTGTTCTGGTAGTGGCGAATCGCGAAGCAGCCGTAATACTCGTAATCGCGCGGCAGCACGTCGCAAGACGTCCAGTAGCCCGCGAACGCGCCGCCGGTGAATTGCGCCTGGAACTGCTTTTGCTGCACCGCGCGGTCGATGATTTCCGGCGTGGACGATCCCTTCCGGGCTTCCTTGAACTGCGCCGTGCGGCTGCTGATCAATTCCCGCGCGACCTCGCCCACGGTCTTGTCGTCGGCCAGGGCATCGGGGTCGGAGATCAGATGGTCCAGCGCCTTGTCGCGCGCCTCGATCCAGCGCTTCTGGCTGTCCACCAGCATGGTGCGGATCTCGGCGTCGGGCGCCTGCTTCAGGATCGCCTGATAGGCCCGGTTCAATTCGGCATCGGCCGCTACCGTTTTCTTGTCCGAGCAGATCAGTTTTTCGGCGGCCGTGCCGGCCTTCGCGCAATTGATCGCCAGCGCGGGCGTCGACGCCACGAACAGTCCGGCAAGAAGCAAAGCCCTTGCTGCGGGGAATCCAGATTGCATGATGTTCTCTATTCCAAAGGCCAGCCGGGTCGGCTTAGCGGCTGATGACTTCGCTGTCTTCCATCACGATGCGGTAGCGGTTGCGCAAGTCCAGCACATACGTGAAGTTCGACGTGCCCGAGGCGGTCTTGCCGCGTGCCGGGCTGGATACGGTGTAGTCGTAGATGCCCATCACCAGGCACATCTGGTCCTTGCAGTTCGCCTTCAGCGAACTTTGGTCCACCACGAAGCGGCGAATCGGCCAGCGGGCGAAATATGCCTTCTTGTCCGCCAGAATCTCAGACTTGGGGCGCTTCTTCTTGAAGTAGTCGACCGTATCCGCATAGAACTCGCGCGTGAAGTTCATCGCGTCTTCATTCGGACCGGCGCCGGTCTGGATCATCAGCGCGGCGGCATTGATCGCCCGTTGCTCGTCGGAAATGGCGGCAGGCGCCGTTTCTTTTTCCATATACGGATTGGCCACCGGGGCCGGCCCCGTGTGCGCGGTCTGAGCCGGCGTTTGCACAGGCTGCGAGGGCGGCGGCAACACCGGCGCCGATGCGGTTGCCGATGCATTATTCGGACTGCCGCCCGTGGCCGCGCGCGGCGCGCCATTTTGCGCGACCTGCGTCTGCCCCGTGCGGTTGATGCCGTACTTGGCGATTTCCTGCGGCTTGAAGAAGTACATCTCTTTGGACGGCGTGCTGAACATGATGCCCAGCACGTCCGCCGACACGCCATATTTCGGCAGCGTCGCAACGATGTCGGACACGCCGAACTGGGCCTGTTCGCCCGTCATTTCCGGCGCGGAGATCTGGTGCACGCCCAGGCGGCCTTCGGCCAGGCGCTGGCGGCCGGCGAAGAACACGAATGCGCACGCGGACGCGCAATAGCTGTCTTTGGGGATGAACGTATTCAACCCGCGCTCGTAGACTTCCTCAGCCACGACCAGGCCGATATGCACCAGCCCGCCGCCATTGTTCTGCAGAATCAGGGTGGCGATCGTAGGATGCTCGCGCAGCGCCTTTTTCAGGTGCAGCATGTCGTTGGCGCCGACACCGGTGTGATAGATCAGCAAGTCGGGCGCGCTGGGGAAATAGACGAACGGGCCATAGCGCTCGGCCTCCTCGGCCGGCTGCGGCTGCGCGGGCGCCCGGGCCTGCGCCGAGGCGGCGGTCATGGCGCCCAGCGACAGCGCCACGCCCACTCCAAAAGCCGTTAGTTTTCTTTTCAGCATCGGTTCTGTTCTATCGCAAGTAGGGAAACGGGCGTTTCCCGGCCTGGGCTGCGAGGCAATGACGTCCCCTTGCATCCCTGAGAGGCGCAAATTTATCAGTCTTCGCCGCTCGGCGCATGTCGCCGGGAAGACCTGGCCGTCAGAAAGTCACTTTGACCGAGGGCGCGCTGCGATGGGCTACGCCGTGGAATACGGCTTCGATGTTGTTGCCGTCGGGGTCCAGCACGAATGCCCCGTAGTACCCGGGGTGGTAGTTGCGGAATCCGGGCGCGCCGTTATCCGTGCCGCCATGGGCCAGCGCCGCTTGATGAAAAGCGTCGACCATCGCCTGGTCTTGCGCCTGGAAGGCCAGATGGTGGCGCCCGGTCAGCTGCCCTTGCGCCGCCGCGCTGTCCGCGGTGGAGACGAACAGTTCATCGGCCCAGAAATACCCGTCGCCCGTGCCGCCCATCGGCACCTTCAGGGCATCAAACACGGCCTGATAGAACGCCTGGCTGGCGGGAAGATCGCGGACGACCAACTGGATGTGATCGATCAGGCGGCCGCGGTGGAGTTCGTTGGTCTGCATGGAGCGCTCCAGGTTGCAGGGGGACCGCCTCAATATAGCGCCGTCCGGCCGCGCCCGAATTCAATGTATCGTCCGCGCCCCTTTGCGCGCCCGCTTGACCTCGTACATGCGCGCATCGGCCAGCCGAACCGCCGCCTCGGCGTCCAGGCCGCGGGGGTCCACCGCCACCACGCCGACGCTTGCGCCCTCGTAGGGCACCACCGCGTCGCCCAGTTGATACCGGCCGATCGTGGCCGCCATCGCGCGTTCCTCCAGCGAACGGGCCGCGTCTTCGGCTTCGCCGCGCAGAGCTTCGCCCCCGGGGCCCGTATTGCCGCGTTCGATGGCGGGGCCGGGGCCGATCAGCACGAATTCGTCGCCGCCGATGCGGCCCAGCATGTCCGACGTGCGCAGCGTGCCAGCCAGCCGGCGCGAGACCTCCTGCAGGAACACGTCGCCCTGCTGGTGGCCGTACGTGTCATTGATGCCCTTGAAGCCATCCAGGTCGATCACGCCAACCAGCACGCTGCCGCCTTCGCGCAGGGCGCGCTTTTCCAGGCGTTCGAGCTCTTCGTACAGCGCGCGGCGGTTGGGCAGCCCGGTCAGCGTATCGGTCAACGCGTAGGACATCAGGCGGACATTGGCGGCGTGCAGTTGTTCCATCAAGAGCTCGCGCTCCAGGAAGTTGGCGATCACGTTGGAGAACAGCTTCAATACGGATTCCGCCTGCGGAGCGATCTGGTGCTGCTGCGCGCTGGCGGCGCACAGCGTGCCCAGCAGCATGCCTTCGTCGGTGCGCACGGGCGCGCTGACATACGTCTGGATGCCAAGCTGGCGGGCGGCATCGGAATCAGGCCAGCACTGGGAGACATCGCTGGTGCACATGCGGCCTTCTTCCAGCGCACGCCTGCACAGGGTGTCCGACCAAGGAACCGACAAGCCTTCGGGGATTTGCAGATCGCCCACGTTGCGCGCAAAGCGCACGTGCTGCACATCGGCTTTCAGGTCGATCGAGGTGAGATACGTGGATTCCAATCCTGTCACGCTGCCCAGCATGTCCAGCAACGGGCGGGTCAGTTGCTCGACCGATTTGGCCTGAGGCAGGGAAGTCGACAGTCCGGCGAGTATCGGATCCAACAGCAATCTCCTCGAATCGCGCGCTTATAGATGCGGCAGTATTTGCAGCCCTGCCCCTGGGACGGGACCGGGCCGGTCAGCTGCCATTATGCACTGCGCCTACGGCGGGTATTACGGCGCCTGCCGCATGGTCGCACTCCGTAAAAAATGGAAAACCCGCATTCCCCTGTTCGGGCAATGCGGGTTTGAATCGGTTGACGATGCCGGGCGCCGGTCAGCGCCCGAAATAATCCGATCAGCCGATCACGCGGAAGCGCTCGGCGTCGTCCATGAAGCCCTTGTCGCCGAAGCCGTTTTCGTTCGAACCGAACGGCATTTGCGCGCGCAGCTTCCACGACGCCGGGATCTTCCATTCGTTGGCCACGACGCCGTCGATCAACGGGTTGTAGTGTTGCAGGCTGGCGCCGACGCCGGCGTTGGCCAACGCGGTCCAGACCGACAGCTGGGCCATGCCGCCCGCTTGTTCCGACCACACCGGGAAATTGTCGGCGTACAGGGCGAACTTCTCTTGCAGGCTGCGCACGACGTCCTGGTCTTCGAAGAACAGCACCGTGCCCACGCCGGCGGCAAAGCTCTTGAGCTTGGCTTCGGTCTTGTCAAAGCCTTCGGCGGGCGCAACCTTGCGCACGGCTTCGATGGCCAGGTCCCACAGCTTGATGCTTTCGGCGCCGAACAGGATGACGGCGCGCGAACTTTGCGAATTGAACGACGAGGGGCTGTGCTTGATCGCGTCTTGGATCAGCGTCGCCAGTTCCTCTTTGGAGGCCGACAGGTTGCGGCCCAGCGAATATTGGGTGCGGCGCTTCTTGAGGGCGTCGAGATAAGCGTTGCTCATAAGAATATGACCTTTCGACCAGTAGATAGAGGGGTGGTATGCGAGGCGATTCTACCGGCAGGCCCGTGACCGGAAAACCCATTCCAATCAAAAATCCGGGGATTGGGGTCGGAACAAACTGTTCTATTCATGAACCCAATTGCGCGGATAGCATGAGCACACGACGCTATTGCCGCGCCTGCTGCCCAATGGCCGCAAGCATCCATTCGCGCAACGCCTGCACGCGGGGATCCCCCGCGGCGCCCGCCGGGTGCACCAGGTAATAGGCGTACTCCGGCGCCACCCGCACGCCCACGTCGAACAGCCGGACCAAGCGACCAGCCTGCACGTCCCGGTCCACGAGCTCCCATTCCACCAGCCCCACCGCGCCACCGTCGATCACGGCCTGCACCACGTGGCTGGATTCGGTGAAGGCGACGCTGCGGCTGTCGTCAAAGCCATCGATGCCGGCCGCCGCCATCCACATTGGCCAGTTCGGCCACACCACGCCACCCGGTTTGCAGTCCACGTAGCAAAGCGTGTGCGCGAACAGGTCGCGCGGCGTCTTCAACGGCGGACCGGCGCGCAGCAACGCCGGGCTGCATACCGGGACCACCACGGTATGGAACAGGCGATGCGCGATCGCCCCCGGGTATTTCCCTGCCCCGAAACGGATCGCGACATCCACGTCGTCAGCGTCAAAATCCCGCACCTCGTCGCTGATGTCGAACGTCAAGTCCAGTCCGGGATGCGCGGCGCGAAACGTTGGCAGCCGGGGCAGCAGCCAGTTGGTGGCAAAGCGCGCGCCCACCGACAGGCGCAGATGTTCGGATCCGCGGCTCACGCGCCTGGCTTTGGCGGCCGCGCGCTGCAGCGTTTGCAGCGCATCGGCGGCCGCTTCGAACAGGATCGCGCCGGCGGGCGTCAACTGGATGTTGCGGCTGCTGCGGGTGAACAGCACGATGTCCAATTGGTCTTCGATCTCTTTGATCTGGTAGCTGACGGCAGCAGGCGTCAGCCCGACCTCATCGGCGGCCCGCGTGAAGTTCAGGTGGCGCGCGGCGGCTTCAAAGGTACGAAGGGCGCGCGTGCCAGGCAGCAGTCGATTCATGATCTTCAAGCAAAATTTGATGATTGAATGAAAATTACTCGTTTCCCTCGGGAGATTCAACGGGGGATAGTAGAAGCACTTGATGATCAACCCCCTCCAGGAGCTTCCCCCATGCCGGCCAACCCACCCACTTCCTTCGTCGCGCATCGCAATGGCCGCCCGGCCACCGCGCACGACCTGACGCCCTTGGCGTTTGCCGGCTACGCCCACTTCACCGCCATGCAGGTGCGGGACGGGCAGGTGCGGGGGCTGGACCTGCATCTGGCGCGGCTGCGCGCGGCGTCGATCAGGATGTACGGGCAAGCTTTGCCTGACGAGCAGATCCTGACGGCGCTGCGGGCCGCGATCCAGGCCGGGCCGGCGGATGTCTCGCTGGTGGCCACGGTGTATTCGCCCGCCGGTGAATTCACCGTGGCGGGGCCCGAGGTGCAGCCCGAACTGCTGGTGCGGACCGGGCCGCCCGCCACCGGCCCGAGCGGCCCGCTGGCGCTGGCGGCGATTCCGCATGAGCGGATGCTGCCTTCCGTCAAGCATGTGGGCGAGGTAGCCAAGACCTACCTCTTGCGCGAAGCCGCCGCGCAAGGCTTCGATGATGCGGCGTTCGTGGACCGGCAAGGCCGGCTGAGCGAGGCCTCCATCTGGAACCTGGCATTCTGGGACGGCGAGGCCGTCGTGTGGCCGGATGCGGCGATGCTGACCGGCACGACCCTGGGCATCGTACGGCGCCAACTGGATCGGATGGGCGTGCCGCAACGGCTGCAGGCCGTCACGCCGGACAGCGTGCAAGACTTGCGGGGCGCGGTCGTCATGAACTCGTGGACGCCCGGCGTGGCGGTGAACCGGATTGGCGCGGCCGCCTTGCCCGCCGCGCCCCGCTTCGTCGAACTTTTGCATGCGGCCTTTCAGGCGGAGACGCCGGTATCGCCCTGAACGCGCTGGCGGCTGCCCCTGCGCCGTCCGGAGGCCGTTTCCTATAATCGGCCCTCCCCGACCAGAGGGTTCCCATGCATTTCACTCAAGATCCCAGCACCCCGCCCGCCGACCCGATCGACTTCGACGACTTCATGAAGGTCGACATCCGCATCGGCACCATCGTTACCGCGCAAGCCTTTCCCGAAGCGCGCAAGCCCGCCTACAAACTGGCCATCGATTTCGGCGCCGGCGTGGGCGTGAAGAAAAGTTCGGCCCAGATCACGGCGCGCTACGCCTTGGAAGAACTGACAGGCAAGCGCGTCATGGCCGTGGTGAATTTTCCGCCGCGCCAGATCGGGCCGATGCGCTCCGAAGTGCTGGTGCTGGGTTTTGCCGACGACGCCGGCGCGATCGTGCTGGCCGTGCCGGACGACCAGGTGCCCAACGGCACGCGGCTGACCTGACCGCGGCTTCCGGCAGACCGCAGCGGTCTATCCGCCGAAGCCTGCCCTCGCGCGATTCAATCCGCGCGGAATCCCGTCGCTTTCACCACGTCTGACCAGCGCCTGGATTCCGACGCCAGCAAAGTTTGCAACGCTTGACGGTCGGACCCGACCACCACGAAACCGGCCTCGCCCAGGCTGCGCACCACCGCAGGCTGGCGCAGCGCCTGCGCGCTGTCCCGCTGCAATCGGTTCAGCACCACGTCCGGCGTGCCGGCAGGCGCGAACAGCGCGAACCAGGCGCCGAAATTGATCGCGGGCAAGCCGCGTTCGGCAAACGTCGGCACCGCGGCTAAAGCGGGAGAGCGTTGCGCCCCGGTGATCGCCAGCGCGCGCAGTTTGCCTCCCTGCACCTGCGGCACCGCCAGCGCCGTCGTCACGAAGGCGGCCTGGACCGCGCCGGACACCAGGCCTGACACGGCGTCGCCCGTGGAGCGGTAATGAATGGCCTCGATCTTCATGCCGGCTTCGCGGGCAAATAGCTCGGCGCCGAAATGCCCCGGGGTGCCCGCGCCAAAGGTTGCGAAATTGAGGCGGTCCGATGCCTTGCGGGCCCCGTCGATGAACGCGCCCAGATCCTGATAGGGCGAATCCGCCGGCACCACCAGCACGAAGTCGGCGCGTACGACTTCCGAGATGGGCGCGAAGTCCCGCGGCGGGTCATAGTTCAAGTTGCGATAGGTAGCCGGCGAAATGCTGATGGAACCGACCTCGCCCAGCAGCAGGGTCTGGCCGTCCGCCGGGCTGCGCGCCACCGTCTGCGCGGCGATCTGCCCGCCCGCGCCCACCTTGTTTTCCACCACCACGCTTTCGCCCAGCAGCGGCCCCATGTGCTGCGATAGCGTGCGGGCCACGATGTCCGGTCCCGTTCCCGGCGGAAAGCCCACATTCAGGCGTACGGGGCCATTGGGAAACTGCGCCATCGCCGCGAACGGCAGGCACAGCAGGAAGCCGCCGAACAAGCGGCGCAACGTCGATGTCATGGTTGTCTCCGAATGGTTTTGTTATCCATGCCGCGGCGGCCCGCCGCGGGTTCAGCAAATGCGGTAGAAGCGCAATTCGACGCGGTCGGGGTAGCGCGCGCCCGTGCCGATGAACAGGCTTTCGTTCATCCAGCCCAAGGCCGGCGACGCGGTTTCAAAGCGCGGGTAACTGCGGAAGTAGATGCGGGCGGGGTCCACCGCTACGCCACGCGCCAGGCGGGCGATATCGTCGGCGTGCCCCGTGCGGATGCCGGTGTTCTCGACATAGATGCGTTCGCCGTCGGGCGTTTCGATGACGTAGCGCGCGTGGATGTCGGTGTAGGTGGCCGAACGGATCACCTGGAAATCCGCGCCGCCGGGCAGCACCTTGCCGCGCAGGCGCGGGCCGTCCACCGTGCCGCCCGTGATCGGGATGACGCGGCGGCAGCCTTGCGGGGTATCCCCCACTTCCTGCGGCACGCCTACCTCGACGACAACGGTCGCCACATGCTCAAGCTGCGGCGCCAGCGGGTCCGCAAAGGCGGCGGTTGCATGGGTCTTGTCGTTCATGGCGCTTCCCCCCGGCTCTTGCGCACGGTGGCGGGATCGAATCCCGCGAGTTGTTTGTAGCGCAACGATACCGTCGCCAGCTCCTGCGGCGAGATCACGTTGCCGATATCGTCAAAGCCTTGCGGCGCGCGCTCTTCGGCCATCTGCATCACTTGCTCGGGCCCGTTCAGGCGGTTGCGCAACACGATGCCCGCCGTGCGGGGCAGCCGCTCGGCTTCGTATTCCAGCAAGGCGATCTCCGGCGTACGCACCGCGCCGCTCATCGCTTGCGCCAGCCAATCGGACAGGCAGCGCGCGTCCAGGATCGCCTGCGCCGACCCGTTCGACCCGATGGGATACATGGGATGCGCGGCATCGCCCAGCAAGGTCACGCGCCCCCGCGTCCAACGCGGCAACGGGTCGCGGTCCACCAGCGGGAATTCGTAGATCGCCTGCGCGCCGTCAATGATGGCGGGGATGTCGATCCAGTCCCACCGCCAATCGGCGTAGCGGTCCGCGAACACCGACTTGTCCACCTGCCGGTTCCAGTCGGTTGCGGGCAACTCCGCGCCCGGCACCGACAGCTCGGCGATCCAGTTGATCAACGACCGCCCCTCGCGGCGCAGGGGTTCAGAGATGGGGTAGCAGACGAACTTCTGGTCCTGATGCCCGGCCATGAACATGCTGCGGCCATCCAGATACGGCGGCGCTTCGGTCACGGCGCGCCACAGCATGCGGCCGGAGAAGCGCGGTTCGTCGCCCGTGGGATGCAATTGGCGGCGCAAGGCCGAATGGATGCCGTCGGCGCCCACCACGATGTCGGCACGCACGCTGTGCAGGGCCCCGTCCGTGCGGCACCGGAAATGCGCCGTCGCGCCTGAGGCGTCCTGTTCCACCGATTCCAGCACCTTGCCCGTCACGATGGCGTCCTGGCCCAGCCGCGCGCGCACGGTCTGCGCCAACAGCATCTGGAATTCCCCCCGGTGCACGGAAAACTGCGGCAGCGGGTAACCGGCCTCCAGGCCGCGCGGCTCGCGCCAGATCGGCTGACCGAACTTGTTGTAGTAATGCAGTTGCGAGGTTTCGATGGCGCGCTCGGCCAATCCGGCAAGCAGGCCCAGCGGTTCAAGTTCGCTGACCGCGTGCGGCAGCAGATTGATGCCGACGCCCAAAGGCCTGAGTTCCTGCGCGCTTTCAAAGACGCGGCACTCGATGCCGCGCCGATGCAGCATCAAGGCGAGCGTCAGCCCGCCGATGCCTGCGCCGGCGATGACGATTTGCATGTCTGCTCCTGGTGTTATTTGTTATGCAACATAACAAAATCCGGGTGGGCTCCGCACCCCGGGGATTTCCCGTAATGCGGTAGCGCGGCGACAATAGGTGCATTAGTGTTGAGGCCCCCCGATCACGATCGCCCCATGTCCAGAGCCGCATCCCAACGCCCCCGGCGCCCCGCCGCGCGGGGCGAGCATTTCGATCCGCATGTGCCCGGCATCCAATACGGCGCGCTGGACGACCTGGTCGGCTACGCCATCCGGCGCGCCCAGATCGTGATCTACGAAGACTTCCTGAATGCGTTGGCGCCGTGGGACATCACGCCGCAGCGTTTTTCCTCGCTGTCTCTGATCGCCGCCAACGCCAATTTGAAACTCACGGACCTGGCCCGCATCCTGGGCATCGCGCGTTCGGGGGCCGTACAGATCGTCAACCAGTTGCAGGACCTGGGCTATGTCGAACGGCAGGAGGCCGAACACGACAAGCGCGCCTATTCGCTGGCGATGACCCCGGCCGGCGAAACGGTGCTGGCCGAGATCACCCGGGCCGTGAAGGCGCATGATGCGCGCATCAGCGCGCAACTGAGCGCGGCGCAGAAGCACCAGTTGATCGGATTGCTGGGAAAACTGGGGTAGCCCGCAACCGGGCGCACGCGGGCCACGGTGATACGATCATCGGCAAGCCTCCAAGAACAAGGAACCCGCCCCATGCCCAGTCCAACTCCTGCCGACACGCCGCTTGCCACCGGCCGACGCCGCCTGGCGCTGGACAGCGTGCACAACGCCCGCGACCTGGGCGGCCTGACCGGCGCGAATGGACGGCGGTTGCGTGACGGCAAGCTCTTTCGCAGCGGCAACCCCGGCCGGGCCAGTGCCGCCGACCTGGAATTCCTGAGCACGCTGGGGCTGCAAGCCGTCATCGATTTCCGCGCCGACACCGAGAAAGCGCAAGACGACCCCCACTTCGGCAAACGCTTCCCCTGGATCGCGTCGCCGGTGCTGGATGGCAACATGGCCATGGCCGTGCTGTTGCCCAAGCTGCGCCAAAGCACGCAAGCCGCCGCCAACGCGATGATGGTGGACATCTACCGCGAATTCCCGTCCCGCTACCAGGCGCCCTTCGGCGGCTTTCTCAAGACTGCCGCCAGCGGCAAGACATTGCTGTTCCACTGCACCGCCGGCAAGGACCGCACGGGTTTCGCGTCGTTGCTGCTGCTGTCGGCCTTGGGCGTATCGCAAGACGACATCGTGGCGAACTACCTGGAATCGAACCATTGGAACGCGCGCTTTTTCCAGGAGATCCTGGCCAGATCCGCGGAACGCGGCGTGCGCGACGACGTCATGATGCCGCTGCTGGAAGTCACCCCCGCCTACCTGGAAGCGTCAGTGCACGCAATCGACCAGACGTTCGGCGGAATGGACGCGTATCTGCGCGACGTGCTGGACGTGGATGTGGACGTCCTGCGTGCGCACTACCTGGAGGATTGAGACGCCTGCACGCTTGAAGGCAAGCGTCTCAACCTGCGGACCCATTGCGGAGCAACGCAGGATATCCGCGAATTCACCCCGAAAGGATCGACACCCATGCTGAAAGACCGCGGATTCCAGATCTGGCTAGCCGTGTTCGCGTTGGTCGCCGGCACGCTGGTCGCCCTGCTGTGGCCAAAGAGCGCCGGCCATCCCTCCATCGGCGGCGGCGGCTACGACCTGTCGAATTGGGTCTACACGCTGGCCCTGCTGGCATTCACCGGAGTGTGGACGCTGGTCACGCTGCTGGTGGGCCTGAACCGCAGCACGCCGCATTCGGCGAAACGCGGGTACTGGCTGGCGGCGATCGGCGCGGTCACCTTCGTCGCCTCTCTGGTCGCGTTTGGCCACCACGTGACGTAGACGCACGTCCAGCGCTTTGCATTCAACCCGCTGGCGGTCCTTGCCAGCGGGTTTTTTGCGCCGCGTTGAAACCCTGGCGCCTGCCATCAGGGCATTCCCCTATTACCCGTCTGCCGTCAAAAAACTATCGTATTCGAGAATTATCAAATAATAGAATTCTCGCTTCCGACAAAAATGACTGCTGAACCCCTATACGATTTCGCCGTGGTCGGCGCCGGTATCGCCGGCGCGTCCGTGGCCTACCGCCTGAGCGCCACGGCGTCTGTGGCAGTGCTGGAACGCGAGTCCCAACCGGGTTATCACTCCACCGGCCGTTCCGCGGCCATGTTCATGGAGACCTACGGCACCACGCAGATCAAGGCGCTGACCCGCGCCAGCCGCGCCTTCTACGAGCAGCCACCGCAAGGGTTCAGCGAGCATCCGCTGCTTAGCCCCCGCGGCGTGCTGTACATCGCCACGCCGGAACAGAAGGACCTGCTGCAAGAGGTGTTCGACGACTTCCACAGCCAGTCGCCCAACGTGACGTTGATCGACGCCGACCAGGCCGTGGCGCGCGTGCCCTGCCTGCGCGCCGACCAGCTTTGCGGCGCGATCGAAGAACCGGATGCGCGCGATATCGACGTGCATGCCCTGCACCAGGGGTTCCTGCGCGGCATGAGCCGGCAAGGCGCGGTGCTGCACAACAACGCGGAGCTGGTATCCGCCGCCTATGCGGACGACGCCTGGACGCTGACGCTGGCGGACGGCCGCGCCATCCGGGCGCGGGTGCTGGTCAATGCCGCCGGCGCCTGGGCGGACCACGCCGCGGCCCTGTGCGGCGCCGCCCCCATCGGCCTGCAACCGTGCCGCCGCACGGCTTTCACGTTCTCTGGCCCGCAAGACACCGATTTTTCCCACTGGCCGGCCGTGGTCGGCGTAGATGAAAGCTATTACTTCAAGCCTGACGCCGGCCAGTTGCTGGGATCGCCCGCCAACGCCGACCCGGTGGCCGCGCATGACGTCGTGCCCGAAGAGCTGGATGTGGCGACCGGCATCTACCGCATCGAATCGGCCACGTCGCTCACCATCCGCCGACCCAAGCACACCTGGGCGGGCTTGCGCTCGTTCGTGCGCGACGGCGACTTCGTGGTGGGATGGGACGCGGACGCCCCGGCTTTCTTCTGGTTGGCCGCGCAAGGCGGCTATGGCATCCAGACGGCAGCCGCCACCTCCGAACTGGCCGCGGCATTGCTGACGCACCAGCCGCTTCCCGACCACTTGCACGCGCATGGCGTCAACGCCGACGCGGTGCGTCCCGAGCGCCTGCGCTGACCTTCCCCCACCTTCCACGGACTCCCCCATGACCGCCATCACCCGTTACCCCAGCTCCCTGCCCCTGCCGTTCTCGCGCGCCACCCAGGCGGGCGGCTTCCTCTTCCTGTCGGGCCAGATACCGATGGATGCCAGCGGACAGGTCGTGCGCGGCGATATCACCGCCCAGACCCACGCCGCCATCGAACGCATCAAGGAAACGCTGGCGCTGACGGGCGCGACCCTGAAGGACGTCGTGCGGGTGACGGTGTGGTTGTCGGACCTGACGCTATTCGCGCCGTTCAACGAAGCCTATCGCAGCCACTTCGCGTCGGACTTCCCGTCGCGTTCGACCGTCGAGGCCAAGCTGGCGATGGACGTGGACGTAGAGATCGAAGTGCAGGCGTGGCTGGGCGCGGTTCAAGCCCCGGCTTCGAAGGCCTGAAACCCGGCCGTTTGATCGCACGACACCGCCAGGCCGCGTGCCCGGCGGGGCAGCCCCCCCAAATGCGCGCGCCCTGATGCCCGCGCCCCGAAATCCCTTTTTTTGCGCGGAGCGTCATCCATGAAGATCTTCTCCGGGTCCCTGGCGACCGAGACCAACACCTTTTCCCCCATCCCGACCGGCCTGTCCGCCTACCGGGCACGCGGCTATTACCCCGCCGGCCAGCATCCGGACCGCATGCAAATGTTCTCGGGCCCGCTGTGGGCCGCGCGCCAGCGCGCCGTGGGCAAGGACTGGACGTTGATCGAAGGCATGACTGCGGGCGCGACGCCGGCCGGGGTCACCACCCGCCACGCCTACGAAACGCTGCGCGACGAACTGCTTGAAGACCTGCGCCGCGCGGGCAAGGTCGATATCGCCCTGTTCGGCCTGCACGGCGCCATGGTGGCCGACGGCTATGACGACTGCGAAGGCGACCTGCTGAGCCGCGCGCGCGCAATCGTCGGCCCCGACACCGTCATCGGCGCAGAACTGGATCCGCACTGCCATTTGACGGACGCCATGGTCGACAGCGCCGACTTCCTGGTCTGTTTCAAGGAATATCCGCACACGGACATCCTGGACCGCGCATTCGACCTGGTGGACCTGTGCGTGGCCCGCGCCGAAGGGCGCAACACCCCCACGCGCGCGGTCTTCGACTGCGAGATGATTTCCATCATGCACACCAGCCGAGAACCCATGCGCAGCTTCGTGGACCGCCTGTTGGCCATGGAAGGCAAGGAAGGCGTGCTGTCGGTCTCCATCGCCCACGGCTTTCCCTGGGGCGACACGCCCGACATGGGCTCCAAGGTCCTGGTCTATACCGACGGCGACCAACGCCAGGCCGACGCGCTGGCGCGTGCGCTGGGCGAAGAGATCATCGGCTTTCGCGACCAGCTGGCGCCGCCCTACCCCGGCGCCGACGAGGCGCTGGACCAGGCCTTGGCGAAAAAGGAATTCCCCGTGGTGCTGGCGGACTCCGCCGACAACGCCGGCGGCGGCGCTCCCAGCGACGCCACCTTCATCCTGGAACGCGTGCTGGCGCGCGGTATCACCGACGTCGCCACCGGCCCTTTCTGGGACCCGGTTGCCGTGCAGCTTTGCTTTGAAGCGGGCGAAGGCGCGCAGATCAAGCTGCGCGTGGGCGGCAAAGTCGCGCCCGTGTCCGGGCAGCCGCTGGACCTGGACTGCGAGATCCTGGCGCTCAAGCGCGACGCCGTCATGACGGGGCTGGCGGGCACGCCCGCCCTGCTGGGCGACGTCGCCGTCGTGCGCACCCAGGGCGTGACGATCGTCATGAACACCTCGCGCACCCAGGCCATGGGCACGGACCTGTTCACCCAGTTCGGCGTAGACCTGCAGGCGATGAAGCTCATCATCGTGAAGTCGTCCCAGCACTTCTACGCCTCGTACTCGAAGGTGGGCCGCCACGTCATCTACGTCGAGACGCCGGGCGCCATCACCCAGGACGTCAACGCGCTGCCTTTCACCAAGCGCAAATTGCCCAAGTGGCCGTTCAAGGCCTGAGGCGCCATCCATCGCCGCCCTGACCGGGCATTCAGAATGAATAAGGGGATAACAATGATCAGACGTTTCAGCTTGCTGGGGGCCGCGGCGCTCCTGGCCATGAGCGCCGCCACCGGCGCGCTTGCCCAGACCAAGACCTTGCGCATGGTGCCGCACGCGGACCTGAAGACGCTGGACCCGCTGTTCAACACGGCCTACATCACGCGCAACCACGGCTACATGGTGTTCGACACCCTGTTCTCGCAAGACAGCAAGGGGCAGGTCAAGCCCCAGATGGTGGACAGCTGGACCACGTCCGAAGACGGCAAGACGTGGACCTTCACCCTGCGTCCCGGCCTGAAGTTCAACGACGGCACGCCGGTCACGGCCGAGGACTGCATCGCGTCGCTGCAGCGCTGGGCAAAGAAAGACACGCTGGGGCAGGCCATGATGGCGGCCGGCGCCGAATTCGCCGCCACCGGCGACAACACCTTCACGCTGACCCTCAAGGAGCCTTTCGGCCTCGTGTTGGACGCGCTGTCCAAGCCTTCGGGCATGCCGCCCTTCATCATGCCCAAGCGGCTGGCCATGACGGACCCGAACACGCAGGTCACCGAAATGGTGGGCTCGGGCCCGTTCCTGTTCAAGCGCGATGAATGGGTGCCCGGCAACAAGGTCGTCTATGTGAAGAACCCCGCCTACGTGCCCCGCGCCGAACCGGCCGATGGCCTGGCGGGCGGCAAGAACGTGAAGGTGGACCGCGTCGAGTGGCTGTACATCCCCGACGGCAACACCGCCACCGCGGCGCTGATGAACGGCGAGGTCGACATGATCGAACAGATCACGCCCGACTTCCTGCCCGTCGTGGAAAGCAACCCGGACATCACCCTGAGCACGTCGGTCGCCTCGCAAGGCATGGTCATCGTCAACGCGCTGCATCCGCCGTTCAACAACCCGCTGGCCCGCCAGGCGCTCTACCACCTGGTAAGCCAGAAGGAAATGCTGTCGGCCATGGGCTACCCGGAGAAATACCGCGTCGACTACTGCGCCACCCTGTACATCTGCGGTTCGCCATTGGCCACCGACGCCGGCGCCGCGCCCTATGCCAAGCCTGACCCGGCGCGCGCCAAGCAATTGCTGCAGGAAGCCGGCTACAAGGGCGAGAAGGTGGTGCTGCTGTATCCGACCGACCACCTGAGCGCGCCCGCCGTGATGGTGCTGGCGCAGAACATGAAGAAGGCCGGCATCAAGGTGGACGTGCAGTCAATGGACTGGGCGTCGCTGGCCGGCCGCCGGCTGAAGAAGGACCCGCCCGAACAGGGCGGCTGGAACATCTTCCTGACCTGGGGCGGCTACTACGACGCCAGCACGCCGGTGACCAACCCCTGGCTGTCCGCCGCCTGCGGCAACAGCCTGCCGGGCTGGCCGTGCGACAAGGAACTGGACACGCTGCGCACCAGCTGGATCCGCGAAACCGATGCCGGAAAGCGCAAGGAGATCGCCGCGCAGTTGCAAGCGCGCGCCTATCAGACCGTGCCCTACGTCATGTGGGGCGAATTCAAGCCCGTCTTCGCCGTGCGCGGCCTCAAGCACACCGAGTTGATCAAGAACGGCATCCCGGTGATGTGGAACATCGAAAAGCCGTAAGGCAGACGCCGGGCGCCGTGCGCGCCCGGCCGCAAGCCAAGGGGAATCCAGCGTGAAATACATCCTGCGCCGCATCGCGGCCGTCATTCCAGTCATGGCCGTCGTCGCGGTCGTGGTGTTCCTGCTGATCCACCTGTCGCCGGGCGATCCGGCTGCGGTGATCGCGGGCGACAACGCGACCGCCGAGGACGTCGAGAAAATCCGGCAGAACCTGGGCCTGGACAAGCCGCTGCCGCAGCAGTTCATCATCTGGATCAGCCACATCGCGGTGGGCGACCTGGGCACCTCGATGTCCTCGCAGATGCCGGTGTCGCAGCTCATCGGCCAACGCATGGGGCCGACGGTGTCGATCGCCCTCTTCACGATGCTCTTCGCCGTGCTGGTGGCGGTGCCGCTGGGCGTGCTGGCGGCCTGGAATGCCGGACGCTGGCTCGACCGGCTGGTGATGATCGGGGCGGTCTGTGCATTTTCGGTGCCCGTGTTCCTGATCGGCTACAGCCTCGTCTATGGCTTTTCGATCAAGCTGGGCTGGCTGCCGGTGCAGGGCTACAAGCCTCTCGCGGAGGGCCTGGTGCCGTACCTGCGCCACCTGGTGCTGCCCTGCCTGTCGCTGGGCCTGGTGTACATGGCGCTGCTGACCCGCATGACGCGCGCCACCATGCTGGAGGCCTTGTCCGAAGACTACATCCGCACCGCACGCGCCAAGGGCCTGTCGTCGGGCCCGATCGTATGGCATGCGTTGAAGAACGCCGCCAACCCCATCGTCACCACCATCGGCGTGGGCGTGGCCCTGCTGATCGGCGGCGTCGTGGTCACCGAAACCGTGTTCGCGATCCCCGGGCTGGGGCGCCTGACCATCGACGCCGTGCTGCGCCACGACTACCCGGTGATCCAGGGCGTGCTGCTGGTGGCCTCGGGCATCTACGTGCTGATCAACCTGCTGGTCGACCTGAGCTACCGGCTCTTCGATCCCCGCATCCGCTACTGAGAAGGGCAACGCATGAACACGACCACCCTGCCGCTTCCGGTACCCCGCCCGCGCTTGCGCCGTGCCGTCCGGTCGCTGCGCCGCCATCCCATGCTGTACGTGGGCGGCGCGATCCTGCTGGTGCTGGCGGCCATTGCGCTGGCCGCGCCCTGGCTCGCCACCGTCGACCCGCAAGACATCAACCCGATGGCCCGCATGAAGCCGCCATCGACCGAACACTTCTTCGGCACCGACGCGCTGGGCCGCGACGTGTATTCGCGCACCGTCTGGGGCGCGCGCGTGTCGCTGCTGGTCGGCATCGTGGTGGCCGTCGTCTCGACCGTCGCCGGCGTGATGCTGGGCATGCTGGCCGGCTACTTCCGGCGCGTCGACGCGCTCATCATGCGCATCATGGACGGCCTGATGGCGATTCCCGGCGTGCTGCTGGCGATCGCGCTGATGGCCACCCTGAAAGGCGGTTTGGGCACCGTGATCATCGCCATCGTCATCCCCGAGGTGCCGCGCGTCGTCCGCCTGGTGCGCGCGCTGGTGCTGACCATCCGCGAGCAGCCCTACATCGAAGCCGCCGTCTCGGTCGGCACCCGCGTGCCGTCGATCCTGCTGCGCCACATCCTGCCCAACCTGTTCGCCCCCTTGATGGTGCAAGCCACCTTCATCGCCGCCTCCGCCATCCTGACCGAGGCCGTGCTGAGTTTCCTGGGCGTGGGGATCCCGCCGCAGATCCCCAGCTGGGGCAACATCATGGCCGAAGGCCGCAACTTCGTGGCCGTGGCGTTTCACATCATTCTGTACCCGGGACTATTCCTGGGCGTGGCGGTCCTTGCCGTCAACCTGGTGGGCGACGGGCTGCGCGACATGCTCGACCCCCGTCTGGCCAAAAAGCTGTAGGAGCGCCCATGCAACCCACTCCTGTCTTGCGCGTGCAGGACCTGACCACCTGCTTCGATGGCGACGACACCACCGTCGTGGCCGTCGACAAGCTGTCGTTCGACCTCTTGCCTGGCGAAACGCTGGGCCTGGTCGGCGAATCCGGCTGTGGCAAGAGCGTCACGTCCCTGTCCATCATGCGCCTGCTGCGCGCCCCCGGCCGTGTCGCGGGCGGCAGCATCGAGTTCGACGGACGCGACCTGCTGGCCCTGCCCGAAAAATCCATGCGCGCCATCCGCGGCAACCAGATCTCGATGATCTTCCAAGAGCCCATGACCTCCTTGAACCCCGTCATCACGGTGGGCAAGCAGATCAGCGAATCGCTCATGCTGCATCAGGGCCTGTCGCGCCGCGACGCCCTGGCGCAGGCCGAAAAATTGCTGGAACTGGTGCAGATCTCGGACCCGGCGCGCCGCGTGCGCGAATATCCCTACCAGCTGTCCGGCGGCATGCGCCAACGCGCCATGATCGCCATGGCGCTGGCGTGCCAGCCCAAGGTGTTGATCGCCGACGAGCCCACCACCGCGCTGGACGTCACCATCCAGGCGCAGATCCTGCACCTGCTGCGCGACATCCAGGCCCGCCTGGGCACGGCCATCGTGCTGATCACGCACGACCTGGGTGTCGTCGCGCAGATGTGCCAGCGCGTCATCGTGATGTACGCCGGCCGCAAGGTGGAAGAAGGCAGCGTGGACGACGTGCTGGACCGTCCGCAGCATCCCTATACCCAGGCATTGATCCGTTCCCTGCCCGACTTCGTCGACGGCCAGGACCACACGGCGCGACTGGCCGAACTGCCCGGCATCGTGCCGGTGATGACGCCGGCATCCCGCGGCTGCGCCTTCGCCGCGCGCTGTCCGCAAGCGCTGCCGCGCTGCACGGAGGAGTCGCCGCCCGCCATCGATGCCGGCAGCCGCCACCGCGTGTGGTGCTGGGCGCGCCTGTCCGAGCCGGCGCCTGTCGCCATGACCGCCTGAGACTCGCCATGAACCTTCACGACATCCCCCTCTCGTCCGCGGCCGCTGTCCGCACCGCGCTTGCCGCCGTGCCTATGCTGGAAGTCATCGGCCTGAAAAAGCATTTCCCCGTCGACAACGGGCGTGGCGCGAAAGTCCTGCGCGCCGTGGACGGCATATCGCTGTCCGTTCCGCGTGGCCAGACGCTGAGCCTGGTAGGCGAGTCCGGCTGCGGCAAATCCACCACCGGCAAATGCCTGATCCGCCTGACCGACCCCACCGAAGGCCGCATCCTGCTGGAAGGAGAAGATCTGGCGACGATGAACAGCAGCCAGTTGCGCGCCATGCGCCAGCGCATGCAGTTCATCTTCCAGGACCCGTTCTCTTCCATGAACCCGCGCATGCGGGTGCGCGACATCATCGGCGAGCCGCTGCGCAACTTCGGCCACGACCGCGCCGCCATCCGTGAACGCGTCGCGCAGTTGCTGGCGCGCGTCAGCCTGCGTCCCGACGCCGCCGACCGCTACCCCCACGAGTTCTCGGGCGGGCAACGCCAGCGCATCGTCATCGCGCGCGCCCTGGCGCTGGACCCCGGCCTGATCGTCTGCGACGAGCCGGTATCCGCGCTGGATGTCTCCGTCCAGGCGCAGGTCATCAACCTGCTGATGGACTTGCAGCGCGACCTGGGCCTGACCTACGTATTCATCTCGCACGATCTGAGCGTGGTGCGCCACATCAGCCACCGCGTTGCTGTGATGTATCTGGGCAAGATCGTGGAAATCGGCACCCGCGACGCCATTTTCGACCGCCCCGCGCACCCCTACACCCGGGCCCTGCTGGCCGCCGTGCCCTCCGCGCGCCAAGGCCAGCGCACGCCCGTCGAAGTCCTGAAAGGCGAAATCCCCAGCCCGCTCTCGCCCCCCTCCGGCTGCGCCTTCCGTACCCGCTGCCCGATGGCGCAGCCGCGCTGCGCCGAAGAAACCCCTTTGCCCCGCGAAGTCGCCCCCGAACAGCAAGTCGCTTGCCACTTTGCCTGAACCCACTTAGCCGGAGATCCGCATGTCCCAGCCTGACGCCACCCCGTTCGACTACATCCTTGCCGGCGGCACCGTCATCGACGGCGCCAATACCCCCGGCCAGCGCGCCGACGTGGGCGTGCGCGGCGACCGGATCGCCGCCGTGGGTGATCTCTCCGCCAGCGCCGCACACCGCCGGATCGACGTCAGCGGCAAGGTGGTCGCGCCCGGCTTCATCGACTCGCACACGCACGACGACAACTACCTGCTCAAGCACCGCGACATGACGCCGAAGATTTCGCAGGGCGTCACCACGGTCGTCACTGGCAACTGCGGCATCAGCCTGGCGCCGCTGGCCCACGCCAGCCCGCCCGCCCCGCTGGACCTGCTGGACGAAGGCGGCTCGTACCGGTACGCGCGCTTCTCCGACTACCTGGATGCGCTGCGCGCCACGCCCGCCGCCGTCAACGCCGCCTGCATGGTCGGCCACTCCACCCTGCGCGCCGCCGTCATGCCCGACCTGCAGCGCGAGGCCACCCCCGACGAAGTGCAGGCCATGCGGATGCTGGCCGACGACGCCCTGGCCAGCGGCGCCATCGGCATCTCGACCGGCACCTTCTACCCGCCCGCCGCGCGCGCCACCACGGAAGAGATCATCGAAGTCTGCCGGCCGCTGAACACCCACGGCGGCATCTATGCCACCCACATGCGCGACGAGGGCGAGCACATCGTCGCGGCGCTGGAAGAAACCTTCCGCATCGGCCGCGAACTGGACGTACCCGTCGTGATCTCGCACCACAAGGTCATGGGCCAGCCCAACTTCGGACGTTCAGCGGAAACCCTGCCCTTGATCGAAGCCGCCATGGCAAAGCAGGACGTCTCGCTTGACGCCTATCCCTACGTGGCCGGCTCCACCATGCTCAAGCAAGACCGCGTGCTCCTGGCCGGCCGCACCATCATCACCTGGTGCAAGCCGTTCCCGGAACTGAGCGGACGCGACCTGGAGGAAGTCGCCGCCGAACGCGGCAAATCCAAATACGACGTCGTGCCGGACCTACAACCCGCGGGCGCCATCTACTTCATGATGGACGAGCCCGACGTCCAGCGCATCCTGAAATTCGGCCCCACCATGATCGGCTCTGACGGCCTGCCGCATGACGAACGCCCCCACCCGCGGCTGTGGGGCACCTTCCCCCGCGTGCTGGGCCACTACTCCCGCGACTTGGGGCTCTTCCCCCTGGAGACTGCCGTCTGGAAGATGACCGGCCTGACCGCCGCCAAGTTCGGCCTGGCCGAACGCGGCCAGGTGCAGCCCGGTTATTTCGCTGACCTGGTCGTCTTCGACCCCGCCACCGTCGCCGACGCCGCCACCTTCGAACGCCCGACGGAACGCGCCGCCGGCATCCATTCCGTCTATGTCAATGGCGCGCCCGTCTGGGAAGGCCAGGCCTTCACCGGCCAGCACGCCGGCCGCGTCCTGAACCGGACCCCGGCCTGAACGCAGGTCCACCCCTTACAATCCGGCGTAGACGCGGCAGGGCTTGCGGGCCCTGCCCCAGCCCTCAACCCATTGATGCCAGATCGCTACATGGCCCAACCCGGCAATACATCCCCGCCCGAAATCGTCGGCAAGGAAGAAATGGGCGCTCGCCTGCGCGCCGAGCGCAAGGCCAGAAAGATGACCTTGCAGGCGCTATCGCAGGCCAGCGGCATCGCGGTATCGACGCTATCGAAGGCAGAACTCGGGCAAATCGCCCTGAGCTACGAAAAGTTCGCCGCGCTGGCGCGCGCGCTGGACATCGACATGACGCGCATGTTCATGCTGCGTGACGCCTCCCAGGCCGCCGTCGCCCCCACCTACGTCAAGAACAAGCTCAGCGACGCCCGCGACTACATCACGGAAAACTACCACTACCGCCTGCTGATGGGCGAATACCCCGGCAAGAAGATGCTGCCGATGGTGGCCCTGATCGATTCGCGAAAGGTGGTGGAATTTGAGGACTACATCCGGCACCCGGGCCAGGAATTCGTCGTGGTGCTGTCGGGCAAGGTCCGGATCCAGTTCGAGAACGGCGATAGCGTCGTGCTGGGGAAGCTGGAATCGGCGTATTTCGATAGCAGTATCGGGCACGTGTACCTGTCGTTGAGCAGGAAACCCGCGGAAGTGCTGGCGGTGTGCAGCGATATGGAGGACGTGCCGTCCCGGTTGAAGGGGACATGAAGGAGGCCGGTCCCGGGGTCGAGGCTTGGCGTTGAGCTGGGCTGGGCTGGGCTGGGACTCGGAGATTTGAGCGCTTTGGCTTGCACTGGCATATGACTGTCATATTTGCCGGCCATACTTGTCGACGAGATGCTTGGGGAACCCGGCCTGAACCGGGCCAGCCCCGGATATTCATATGAATCGTAATTCGTTGGCCGGCGCGTCAAGCTGGCTTACGATGCCTAGCATCTACTGGGCCCGGTGCCCGCAGGAATGCTCCGACATGCAACGCTTGATCTCCCCCATTTTGACCCGCCGCCCGGCGCTGCTTGCCGGCCCGCTTAGTGGTCGCCGCTATGACGCGGTGTATTCAGTAAAAGCCCATCGTGAAGCCCGGATGCTGAATGAATCGGCACAGCGGATTTTGGCCGTTTCGGCTCGGTATATGTTGGCTGGGGCTTGATTTTCATTTTTTATGCCCGGCATTGCCCTGGGCAGCGCCAAATTAAAAATCCCGCTGAGACGTCACGTTTCAGCGGGATTATTTTTACGCGCTGAGTGGGGCGACAACGGACGGCTCACAATTTCAAGTCTCGCCCTCTACGGCGTCGACGCTGGTACGAAAAGCACGTCGGCTTCCGGCCAAACGCAGATGTTTGACCGCCCTCATAAGGATGGCCGAAGCTTGACGAACACGAGTTCGGGATCCTGGTCATCCAGATTTTCAATTTGGCCACTTTTGATAAAGCCAAGGTGCGCAAGCAAATGGCGCATCGCGATGTTTGAGGTATTCGTCGACGTGAACAATTTTCCTCCTTCGCATCGCAACTCCAAGGCCCGCATGATTGCCTTGGCGACGCCACGGCGCCGTGCAGAATCCTTGACCACGATCAGCGGGATGAAGTCGTGCTCGAAGAAGGATCTGTTAAGCACTCCGTAACCGATCAGCGCCGAAGCATCTTCCGCCTCTACAGCGGCCCAGCATTGGCCCGCGGCCACCGCATTGACGATAAATGCCCTTCTGCTCAGTTCCTGCTTGGCGATCGGATCCAGGGCAATGATCGAATCGATGTCTGCGCTCTGGGCTAGCCGGACGTTCGTTTGGGGAGGCATCGTCGCCACGCATCAGGATTGGAGAATGCCTAGTCTATCGTGTCGGGAGTGTTCAGCCGCGGTTACCTTGTGGAGACGCGCGCTTCTGGCCGAAAACGGCCGTCCGCGAGTTTCCGCGTTCGACGGCGGACTCAATCGATCATTGCAGCGGTTTCTCCCATTGGGGCAAGTATGCGGATGGGCAGAACAAGCGGCGTGGCTACCGCAGCTTCCAGCTCGCGGCTGTGCCGCTCGCAGACGGCACGACAATAGGGGCAGCCTGGCCCCTTGCGGCCTGTGTCGCCTTTAAAATGCAAGGATCGCCAACACGCGTTACTCGACATGGCCTTGCCACCAGAACCTTACTTTCCGCGCCGTATCGCCCACATTGACACTTGGCACGTTGCTGGCCATGCGATCAAGATCTATGGCATTCATCGCGATTCCAATTGGGCCTCACCTATTCTTCCCGATGCGGTAATCGCCTCTGTGCGCACGGCCGTGCAAAACGTGCTTGCCGAGCATGCTTGCGGCGAGCGCAGCCATGGTCTGGGATTCTGCATCGTGCATCTCGGCGAGGAAGCGGTATGGCTACTTGTGGATTGGTGGCTCTCAGGCGGGATAGTGTGCCAGCGCATGCTCTCAGCGCCTCTGGCGCAGCCGGCCTTGTTCACGCCGGTGAGCACACCGGCGCTGGCCTGCGTATGGGAACTGGCAATTACCGCGCATGAGCGCAATGCGTGGGTGCGGCATATGCTTACCGATAATCCCAGCCCGCCTGCTTACCTTGAAGATATATTGAAGACGGGCGCATACTGAATTTGAAAGGTTAAGCCCCGATGCTGATGGGGAAACCGCCACAACGCCCGGACCAACGGCACAATATGTTCAGACCCGAAGAAATCCTTATCCTGACAGGCCCACCTGGCTCCGGGAAGACGACCGCCGGGAACATCATTACGCAATTGCCAGGCTGTCCAAAGGTCCATTTGCATGCGGACGATTTTTGGCGTTTTATCAAGGCAGGTTCCATACCGCCGTGGCAAAGCGAAGCCCACACCCAGAATGCGACTGTGATCGAAGTCTTGGCCAACGCAGCAGCCGGCTACGCGGGCGGCGGCTGCTTCGTGTTGGTGGATGGCATTATTGGCCCCTGGTTTCTCGACGCGTTCCGCAGCCTTGACGTGGCGCCGCACTATATCGTGCTTCGTCCGGATCTTGCAGAGGCGATCAGACGCTGTCAGGGACGAGGCGGAGACACCCTTTCAGACCCCGTTCCCATCTCTGCGCTGCATCGGCAATTCGGGAATTTGGGTGCCTTGGAACATCATGCGCTGTCGGTTACCGGCCTGAGCGTCGGCCAGACCTGCGACGCCATCGGCCGCGCGGTGGAAAGCGGACGCTTCCGATTAAATGGTTCTGACAGGGCGTGAACACGAATATCGCCACAATTATCAGTATTCAAGCTGTCAACGAGTTGCGGCTGTACCTCGCCACGCAGGGACCACTTAAAAAATCCGCCACTTCGCTCGGCCTTCCAAAAAGAAAACCTTGAAACGCCGAACAGCCGGCTTTTTTCAAATAATTCAATTGCTCAGCCGTTTCGACCCCTTCGGCCACAACATCGACATCCAGTGCCTGGGCCAGCATGACGATGGCGCCGATAATACCCTGATCCTTCTTGCTCACCACCACTTCATCAATGAATGTCTTATCAATCTTGATCCGGGATATTGATAGATATCGCAAGTAGAACATTGATGAAAATCCAGTGCCAAAGTCGTCCAGGGCAATGCCCACGCCGGCATCGCGAATGCGTCGAAACTCGCCCTGCTGCCTGCTGCCCTTGGCGTTGAAAAACACGCTCTCGGTCACTTCAAGAATGAGTCTACCCGGCGCTATCTGATAACGGTCCAGCAGTTCGAGAACCTCGCCAACGAAACGCGGATTATTGAACTGGTGCGCGCTGACGTTGACACTCAACGTCCATTCGGAGGTGACTGGGTTCTCAGACCACTGCCGCAATTGCTGGCAGCCCTCTTCCAGGGCCCAAGCACCCATGCTCAGGATGTCGCCACTTCGCTCGGCGATCGGCACGAATAGCGAGGGAGGAATCGGGCCGTACTCCACGGAGTTCCAACGCATCAACGCCTCCATGCCGATGATCTTCTGCAATCGATCGACAATGGGTTGATAGTGGAGATATAACTCGCCGCGCACTAGCGCATTGGCCAGCGCATCCTGCAGCGAATCGAATGCCTGCGTAGAAGCATATTGATTCATGAGCCCTCTCCAAGCATTCACCAACGCCTTTCCTTACCGTTCAGAAAACGCCTGACTATTTTCAGTCTGGTGGATGCGGCATCGAATTTCAGGATTATGAAACGACGATTCCAGGCGCAGAAATGACGGTGCGCGGCCCTAGGTTAAGCCAATAATTCAACTACGTCTTGCCATTTGATGCCAAATTTCAAACTGCTGATGAACGGGTATCTTAAATGAAACACCCCATCGCTGCACTCTATTGACAAGCATTATCTCGGTATTAATACTGCCTGCGCGCCGACTTACGCGGCGTATAACAAAACCCGAGGTCTTTCATGTTCATGGCAAGTCGTAAACACTTGGATTGTGTCCGCAGTCGTTTTTCTCTTTATCTGCAGTCGGCTTTGCTGGCGTTCGCCTGCGCGCTGGGTCCAACGGGTGTCGCTTTCGCCGACTCTGCGCTGGCGATCCGCAATGATTCCGCAAGCGCGCTGCAACATCTTTACGCGGCCGAGCCAAGCACGAAAGAACTGGGCGAAAAAGCGGTGGCCGTACTGGTCTTTCCCAAGATCTACAAGGCGGGCTTTGTCGTTGGCGGCGAGCACGGACAAGGCACCTTGTTCAAGGGCAAGGAGCCTATCGGCTATTACGAAATCTCTGCTATGTCCCTGGGTCTTCAGGCAGGAGCCCAGACATTTGGATATGCGCTTTTCTTCATGAACCAGAAGTCGCTGAACTATCTCGAGAAAAGCGACGGCTGGGCGTTGGGCAGCGGCCCGAGCCTGGTGGCCTGGGACAAATCCGTCGCCTCCAGCCTGTCCAGCACCACCTTGTCGCAGGACGTTTTTGCGGTGCCCTTCGGTGCGCAGGGTTTGATGGCGGGCATGGGGCTGGAAGGCTCCAAGATTTCCACCATCACGCCCTGAGGCGGTTTGCGAAAAACCGCTCACGCCGGTCTCAAGTCCACCTGCCTCGGGCCGGTCGCGAATGCGGATTGTGCAAGCGGAATGAGATCGACGGCCGGGCCCGGTGCCCGGTGGCTTGCTCCGATGTCTCCTTTCTCGCGCCGGTTTGTCTCACCCTGGAGGTATTTCAATTACTCCCCAAAGAGCGCGATGTAAATTCGTCCACGATTTCCTGCAAGTCGATGCGTTGGGGAAAGCAATTCTCTGAAGAGGTGGAGCGTCCGGCAATCTGGCTGACGGTAAAACCTGAATCCATGTCGAACGCCACACCGTCCATCAAGCTCAGAAGTTTCTTGCACATCAGCCCCTATCTGGCCAGCCGGGGCGTCGCCCCGCTTGAGTTCTTTCAGCGCGCCGGGGTTTCTCCGAACATTTTCCAGACGCCTGATATCTGGCTGCCGCGCGCCCAGTGTTTTCAGATCGCCAACGACATGGCGGCCATCGCGCAGGACGCGTTCGCGGGTGCGTACGTGGGCCGCTTGATGGATTTGGGTTCGCTCGGCGATTGGGGGAGTCTGGTTCTGGGTTCGAAGAATGTGGCCCAAGCCTGTGCCATGGCAGCGATCCACGCGGAGATGCTGCATCAGGGCGGAGAGGTTCGCATCGTCACGGAAGGCAGGACGACAAAACTGATTCACCGTTTCACCGGCCGGCTCGACGTCGATCCGCGGCAGTTCATCCTTGGAACTCTCGCGGTGCTGCGAAAGGTGCCTTTGATGTCCGGCCAACCATCGGCCATACGCGTTCACCTGCAGGCCTCGCGAGGCCGCGGGGACGACGCACTGGAAGAATGCCTGGGCCCCCACATCGAAACCGGGGCCGAATACAACATGGTCGAATTCGACCGCGACTTGCTTGCGGCGCCGCTTCAACCCTTGAAGGACGACTCCCGCAAGATCACGCAGGCGCTGCAGTCGACCGTTGATACCGCAGGACTGCTCATAGAACGGATTTCAGAGCAAGACGACATCAACCTCAGGTCCGTCGCGAAAGAAATCGGCATGTCGTCCCGGACCCTTCAGCGCCGTCTTAAATGCAGCGGTGTCGATTTCGAAGACTTGAAAGACGAGACCCGCCGCAGCGAGGCGCTTCGCCTGATCCGGGTTGGCAGGTATTCGGCGACCGAAATCGCTTACATGGTCGGCTATAGCGATCCGGCGCATTTCACCCGTGCGTTCAAGCGCTGGACGGGCCGAACCCCGTCCCATTTCCGTTCCGCGTCGCGCGAACGTCAGTGCTGACTAAGCACTTTGGCATCGAATGGCAAGCCCAGGCGCGGCATCTTCTGTAGCCTCGCGGGCTGCGCTAGCGGGCGGCGCAACGGCGGCGGCCGGTTTCCCTGGGCAGGCCTTCGCAACGCAACAGCACGGTTATGCAGCCAAAGACATGAACGTTTACCCACACCTGGTGGCCTGCGAGCACTGCGACAGCGTTTACCAACGCTGCACATTGGCGGCAGGCGAGGTCGCCCGCTGCAGCCGCTGTGAGGCCGTGCTCCAACGCGCCAATCCGTTGGATGTGAATCGCTGGCTGGCATTGACCCTCACGACAGCGATCGTCTTCCTGATCGCGAACGTCTGCCCCGTCGTACGCATCAGCCTGAAGGGAACGCATAGAGAGGCGACGCTGTGGGAATTCGCATGGTCGCTCGCCCAAGGAAGCGTGGCGCCCCTTGCACTGGTCGCTGCGCTAGTGATCATCCTGGTGCCGCTTGCGCAAATCGTCCTGCTTGCCTGGGTGCTGCTCTATGCGCGTGTTGGCCATCGCGCCCCGGGCTTTGCCCGGGCCTTGCGGATGCTTGCGGCCTTGCGGCCATGGAGCATGGTCGAAGTCGGCATCCTGGGCATTCTGGTGGCGATCATCAAGCTCATCAGTCTGGTGGAAGTCACCCTCGGAGCGGGCGTCTGGGCGACCGCCGTGTTGATGGTATTGCTGACCGTGATCGCCCATCGGGACCTTGCTTCGCTGTGGGATCAAACCGAAGGCGATCCGGCATTGCGAAGCAGGAGCGCGGCATGACCCGGCAGCCTTTCGCAGGCGATCTGTCGATCGTCGGCTGCCACACCTGCGGCCTGGTTTGCGAGGACCGGCACACGACCGGGCGAGCCTGCCAGTGTCCTCGCTGCGGCTCGACGCTCCATCATCGGCGTCCCAACGGCATTGCGCGCGCCTGGGCGCTGCTGCTGACAGCCGTCATCTGCTACATCCCCGCCAATGTGCTGCCTGTCATGCACACCAGCGTGCTGGGCAAGGGCAGCAGCAGCACGATCATGGAAGGCGCGGTGGAATTCTGGACGTCGGGCTCTTATGGCATCGCGTTCGTGATCTTCATCGCCAGCGTAGCAGTGCCTTGCGCCAAATTCCTGATTCTTGGGCTATTGCTCGCCACCTCCCAACGACGTAGCCGGTGGGCGACGCGAGAGCGCGCCAAGTTGTACCGCATGGTGGAGTTCGTCGGGTACTGGTCGATGCTGGATGTGCTGGTGGTGGCGGTAGTGGCCGCGCTAGTGCAATTCCATGGCCTCACCGACATCTCGCCGCGCGTCGGCATCCTTTTCTTCGGCATGGTGGTGATTTTCACCATGCTTGCGGCGATGTCGTTCGACCCCCGACATATTTGGGATGGTGAAATCAATGGTGGTGATGAATGAATGATGCTTCCAGGGAGCTCCACGGACTTGCTGGCCCTACGGTGATACCCCGCAAGAAATGGCGAATTTCGCTCGTCTGGCTGGTTCCCGTCATCGCCGCGTTGATCGGCCTTTCCATGTTGGTACAAACCTGGATGACCGAGGGCCCGGTGATCAGCATCACGTTCCATACTGCCGCCGGCCTGGAAGAGGGTAAGACCCTGGTGAAGTACAAGGACGTGAACGTCGGCACCGTGACCGCGATCGGCCTGAGCGAAGACGGTTCCCGTGTGGTCGCAACGGTTGCGCTGGACAAGGATGCGGCCAGCCTGGCGCGCGAGGACTCGCGGTTTTGGGTGGTGCGCCCGCGCATCGGCATCGATGGGGTTTCCGGCGTGGATACGCTGCTGTCGGGGGCCTATATCGGCGTCGACCGAGGACAATCGGCAGAGCCCGGCAAGGAATTCACGGGCCTGGAAAGCCCACCCACCGTCATCGGCGATACGCCTGGCCGGTCATTCGTGCTGCATACCGAAGATCTGGGCTCTTTGGACGTCGGATCTCCTGTCTATTACCGGCGCATTCAAGTCGGCCGTGTCGCGTCATACCAGCTGGGCGAGGATGGCAAGGCGGTCGCCCTGCGGCTCTTCGTCAATGCGCCCTACGACCGTTTCGTCACCACGGCAACGCGCTTCTGGAACGCCAGCGGGGTTGACGTGTCGCTGGGTGCGGACGGATTCAAACTGCAAACGCAATCGATTGCCACCATTCTGGCGGGGGGAGTTTCCTTCGGAACGTCCCCGGGCGTGTCCGGCGAGCCTGCGGCGGAAGACACGGCGTACGAATTGGCCAAGGATCAGCAGGCCGCCCTTGCCCCGCCCGACGGGCCGTCGCAGACCGCCTATCTGGTGTTCGAGCAATCCCTGCGGGGCCTGACTATCGGGGCGCCGGTGCAGTTCGACGGCATGGACCTGGGCAAGGTCATCTCCATCAAGCCGGACTACGATCCCGTCAGGCGTCGCTTCCAGTCCAAGGTCGGCGTTGTGGTTTATCCGCAGCGGCTAGGCGAGATCATGGAGAAAATGCCGGCGGTGGACGGCACCGAGGAAGACCGGCTGATGCACATGCTGCAAGAAATGGTGGCGCACGGCTTGCGGGCCCAGGCAAGGACGGGAAACTTGCTGACCGGCCAGCTTTACATCGCCCTGGACTTCATCCCGAATACGCCCAAGGTCGCGTTTGATCCGCAACGCCGTCCGATCACGCTGCCCACCGTCAGCGGCAGCTTTGACCAATTGCAGGAACGCGTCGCCAGCATCGTGGGCAAGATCGACAAGATGCCCTTGGACAGCATCGCGCGCAATCTTGACGCCTCCTTCGCCAACCTGAATAAAGCGCTGCTGCAGGTGAACGGCCTGGTTCTGCCGCAGGCCACCCAGACCCTGCGCCAGGCGCAACAAACCATCGGCGCCGCGCAGGGCATGCTTGCCGAAGATGCGACGTTGCGGCAGAACCTGGGCCAGGCCCTTCAGGAAATTCAGCGCGCCGCCCGCTCGGTACGCACATTGACCGACCTGTTGAGCCGATATCCCGAGGCGATGGTGCGAGGCCGCCCCAAGAACGCCACCTTGGAGGCTTCCGCAGAGCCGCCAGCACGCACGATGGAGACTCCCCAACGATGACCCGCCCTATTCGCACCAGCCTGCTCCTCCTGACCCTGGGGCTGGCAGCCTGCAGCGCTTCGGCGCCCGTCCGCCATTACACGTTGCTCACCCCTCACGGGGAAGTCCGGCCTCAGCCGGCGCCTGCCCGCTTCGTGGTCGACGTGCTGCCGGTGACGTTGCCGGAGTATCTGAATCAGCCCCAATTGGTCGTCAGGCAAGACGACAGCAGCATGCTCGCCGTCCTGGACGACGAGCGGTGGCTGGGGCCGTTGGACGAAGAGATACGCAACGCGCTGTCGGCACAACTGGCCGATCGCCTGGGCATCCAGGACGTCGCCGGGCTGTCCCTGCCAAGCGAAGGGCAAGTCATCAAAGTGAAATTGCAGATTCGCCGGCTTGACGCGTGGCCGGGAAAGCGGGTGCAGCTCGAAGCGGGTTGGACCTTGGGGGATGCCCGCGCGCCGGGCAGCGCCAGGCTGGTTTGCCAAGGACGTTTCGAGGCGCCCGCGGCCGCCGGTTACCCCGAGCTGGTGCAAGCGCAGCAGCGCGTGATCGCGGCGTTGGCCGATCGGATCGGCCAGGACGCGACGACGTGGTCGGCCTCGCGCCAGTCGAAATGCGGAACCGCCCCGCTGTCCTAGGACGGTCTGCTCCGGCCCCAAAAAGCGAAAGGCAAAAAGCAAAAGCAAAAAGCCCGCTGAAACTTCACGTTTCAGCGGGCTTTTTACGAGGAATTCTTGGTGCCGACGGCGAGACTCGAACTCGCACAGCTTTCGCCACTACCCCCTCAAGATAGCGTGTCTACCAATTTCACCACGTCGGCAAATCCAAACCAGAAAAGCATGCCTTCCTGGAAAGTCGAGCATTCTATCACGCAATTCGGCATTCTGGCGAATCCGTCCCGTTTTGCCGCTCGACCGGCCCCACGCCGCCAACCGGGCGTCCGGAGGAGAACCGGGCGGATCGCCGCCCGGCCCTGCCTAGGGCATTCAGTTGATCTGCAGGTTCGTCGCCTTGACCACGTCTGCCCACTTGCGGGTTTCGCTTTCCATGAAGGCTTTGAACGCTTGCGGCGTGTTGGGCGGCGGGGGCATCAGAAAGCCGTTGGTCTGATAGTTGGCGGCCAGCGCGGTGTCGGAGGTCAGCGCCTTGTTGATGGCCGTGTTCACCTTCAGGACGATTTCCGGCGGGGTACCGGCCGGCGCAAACAGGCCGAACCAGGCCGCGACGTCGAAGCCTTCCACGCCGGATTCGGCGATGGTGGGAATCTCCGGCGCGAAGGGCACGCGGGCCGCGGTGGTCACCGCCAGGCCGGTCAACTTGCCGGCGCGCACATGCGGCAGCAGCGGCGGCAGGTTGTCGAAGATGGAGTCCACCTGGCCGCCCAGCAGATCGGCCACGGCCGGGCCGCTACCACGATAGGGCACGTGCAGGATATCAATGCCGGTCTTCATCTTGAACAGCTCGCAGCCCAAGTGCGCGGACGAGCCGTTGCCCGGGGACGCGCAGGTCAGTTTGCCGGGGTTCTTCTTGGCGTAGGCGATGTATTCTTGCACCGACTTGACCGGCACGCTGGCATTGACGGCCAGGATGTTGGGCACCACGTTCAACAACGCGACGGCGTCCAGGTCCTTGAGCGCGTCGTACGACATCTTGGAGTACAGCGACTGGTTGATCGCCGTGGAAATCGACCCGACGAACAAGGTGTAGCCGTCAGCCGGTGCGCGGGCCACGGCTTCGGCGCCGATGTTGCTGTTGGCGCCCGGCTTGTTTTCCACAATGAAGGTCTGGCCGAGTTCCTTGCCCAGCACGTCCGCGATCATGCGGGCGCTGATGTCGGTCGTGCCGCCCGGGGCATATCCCACCACCAGCCGGACTGGCTTGGCCGGATACGTGTCGGCCTGTGCCTGCACCTGCCCGGTGGCCGCGCAGGCCAGCAACGCGGCCATGCCGGCCATTTTGAAATTCATCTTCTTCATGTCTCCTCCTGTTGAAAGCGGATCGGCGCGCGGCAAATGGCGCGCCCCTGTTTTTTGTGGTGTGGGGCAACCCTGGCCCGGTATGGCCGGCCGGCCTTCTGGCCGTTCTAGGCGGCGCAGGCCGCGCGCACGGGCGCAATCAAATCCGGCGTGACGTCAGCCAGCGTCCGGCAACCCAGCAGGGCCATGTTGGTCGAAATTTCGCTGCGGAATATCTCGGCAACTTTGCGGATGCCGGCGTTGCCGCCGACGGCCGCGCCGAACAGCTGGGGACGGCCGGTGAAGACCATGCTCGCGCCCAGCGCCACCGCCTTGAGCACATCGGAGCCGCGGCGAAAGCCGCCGTCGACCATGACCGGAAAACCTGCGGGCACGGCGGCCACGACGTCGGGCAGCGCCTGCAAGGGCGAAATGCAACCGTCAAGCTGACGCCCGCCATGGTTGGAGACAATCACCCCATCCACGCCAGCCGCAGCGGCCATCCGCGCGTCCTCGGCGTGCATCACGCCCTTGAGCACCAGCTTGCCCGGCCAGTTCTCCCGGATCCAGCGGATATGTTCCCAAGACAGCTTGTCGCGCTCGCCCCGAAAGCCGTTGGGCGGGTCTTGCGTGATGGGCGGACCGATTTCCTCATACAGGTTCGCAAAGCGCGGCACCCCGCTGCCCAGCAGCGTGCGCATGAAGACGTTCACACTCCAGCGCGGATGGCGCATGCCGTCCAGCACGACGCTGGAACTCATCTTGAATGGCACGGTGAATGCCAGCTTCTGCAGGTTTTCGCGATTGGCGCCCACGCAGGTATCGATGGTCACCACCAGCACGGGGATCTCGGCCTGGCGCAGACGCGCAATCAGCTTGGCGATGCGGTCGACGTTGCCCGGCAGATAGGCCTGGTACCAACAGCGCTTGCCGGTCGCCTCCTGCAGCCGCTCCAACGGCACGCTGGAGGCGCCGCTGATGATGAACGGAATCTGGGCATCCTGCGCGGCGCGCGCCAGCGCCAGATCGCACTCGTGCATGACGATGGCCGAGAATCCCGTCGGGGCGAAGCCTACCGGCATGGCATAGGTCTGGCCGAAAAGGTCAACCTGGCTGCTGCGTTGGTCCACCACGCGCAGACCGCGGGGCCGGAAGCCGATGTCGCGCAGTGCCCGGACGCTTTCGTCGAGCGACGCGCCGTCTTCCGTGCCGCCGCAGACGTACCCTTCGACGCAGCGCGGCAGGATGCGGCGCGCCTCCAGTTCGAAGTCGCGCACCGACAAGCAGCGGTTCAAGCGGCTCATGCCGCCACCGGCGTACCGGTATGCAGGCCCAGCGCCTGCAGGCAAGCGGCCAGGGAGCGATCCTGCGTGTCTTGGTAGAGCGCAAGCTCGTCCTGCACCGGCGCGCCCAGCGCGGCTTCGAACGCAGCCTGGCTGGCGTTCTGCGCGTATTCAGCCTGAGCCTTGTCGCCCAAATTCGACTGGAAGATCCCGGCGGCGCTGACCGGCAGAAAATCCTCGTACACCAGCGGCTCGAACCGGATGTAGCCCTGGCCGATCAGCGACTGCACGTCACCCGCTTGCGCAGTGCCTTGCTTGCCGGTCAGGAAGTAGCGGAAATAGGCCAGGCCCTGATCGTGCAATTGCGCGTAGTCGTCCGGAAACGCGGCAAAACAGTCCTGCAGGTTCTGCATGTAAGCGGCGGCATTGCTTTCATTGGGCGCGCCGTTGATACGGCTGCGCGCCAGATCCAGCGACTGGTCGTACAGCGCCCGGCCTTTGCGGGTCAGGGCGACGCCGCGCTGCTCGATCTCGCCGAAGCGGGCGGTATGGCTGCCCACCCCGCTCTGACCATCCGCCCCGGCGAACAGCACCGGTTCCTCCAGCGCCTTGAAACTCGTCTGACGCAACAGGATCGGACACTTGCGCGGCGGCGGGCCTTCGATCACCGCCTTGGCCGACACGCCACGGCGCGGCATCTCGGCTTGGGCCTCGTCGATGTCCAGCGTGCGCGGCGTCAGATGGTTGATGTGCGGTCCCTTGAAGGCCACCACGTCGGCGATCAGGCGATGCTGGCCGTGCAATTCCCGGTAGTCATCCAGGCTGACCGTCGCCTCGCTGTGCCAGCGGAACGTATGCAGCGCTTCGGCGACGAATTCCTGGGCATCGGCGTCGTGCAAGCCGCCCTGCGTTTCAAAGCGGCCGGCCAGTTCCACCGTCCGAGCCGTAAAGATCTGGCGCGCCGCCAGAATGCGGGCGGCCTTGTCGCGCAGCGCTGCGTCGTCGATCAATTCCAGACGCAGCAGCGACGTGAAGACGCGGAACGGGCTGGCTTGCAGAGAGGCCTCGTGCGTGGCGCGAAATGCCGTCGAGTGCACTGGCACGCCGGCCGGCGACAGGTCGTAGTAACCCACCGGCTGCATGCCCATCACGGCGAACACGCGCCGCATGTTGGCAAGCTCTTCCGGCGTGCCGACGCGAATCGCGCCGTGGCGCTCGATGTCCAGGCGTTCGATTTCGCCCGTGCGCGCCAGTTGTGCTGCAAGGTCGGGCTGCTCGGCCAAGGTCTTGGCGTTGACGTCGGCCACCAGCGCCAGCAAGGTGTCGTACAGGGGCACTTCCGACTTGTACATGTCGGACATGGCGCGGGAGAACCAGGCGCGGATTTGATCCGGATTGACGAAATTCTGACTCATGGCGGGCTCGGCACATCGGTAAACAGGGATGGCCCGCATGAAATCACGCCCGGCAAGCGCAATCAAATGAAAAAATTCGGCTTAATCAGTCCGTTTTTTCATGGATCGCACACGCAGGGCGTCGCGGTCCCGCTTTTGCGCGGCCTCTTGTTCGACCCACGCCACGAATTGCTTGATCTTCGGGACTTCGGCGGAGTGTTCGGAATAGGCGACGAAGTAAGCGCCGTCGCTGGGCTGCACGTAGCCCCAGGGAATGACCAGCTTGCCGGCTTGCAGTTCTTCTTCGGCCAGCAATCTTGGGGTCAGGGCAATGCCGCAGCCGCCTTCGGCCGCGCGCACGCACATGTAGAACGTGTCGAACCGAGGGCCGTGGTAGCTGCGGTCCGACTGGAATTGCTGGTGCGAGAAATAGTCGTGCCACGCTTCCGGGCGCGACGCGCACTGGATCAGCGCATGGTCGCTGAGCGCCTCCAGGCTGGGCACCGCATCGCCGGGCAGAAAGCCGGGCGCGCACACCGGCACTACCTCGGCTGCGAACAGCTCGCGGCATTGGGCGCCAGGCAAGGTGCCATGGCCGAAGAAGAAGGAAATGTCGATCTTGGCCTGCATCAGATCGAACGGCCGCGTTTCACTGCGCACCTTCACCTGGATATCCGGATGCGCGGCCATGAAGCGCTGCAGCCGCGGAATCAGCCACCGCGCGCCAAACGTGGGCTGCGTGCCGATGGTAAGCACCTGGGTTTCGCCGCCATAGGTCAGGATGTAACGGGACGACATGTCCACCTGGTTCAGGATCGCCCTGACCTCGGACTGGTACAGCGCCCCTGCGGGCGTCAATTGCAGCCGCCGGCGCACGCGCAGAAACAGCGGGTTGCGCAACAGCGCCTCCAGCTGCGCGATCTGCTTGCTGATCGCGCTTTGGGTCATGTGCAGTTCTTCGGCGGCGCGCGTGATGCTCATGTGCCGCGCAACCGCATCGAAGCTCTGGAGCGCCATCATTGACGGCATCAAACGCTTTTCCATGGGGCCGATCCGAAATGTCCGGCGCGCGAGCCGGACTGCGATGACAGGATATCCGGCCTTGCAGCCCGTGGCACGGCGCCAATGAAAAAGGCCGGCGTCAGACGCCGGCCTTTTTGTCTACGCGGGCTTACTTCGCCGGCGTTGCGGGCGTCTCGGCCGGCTTGTCGCCTGCTGCGGGCGCGGCCGGCGCCGTGGGCACCGAAGCGTCGGGCTTGGCCGGCGCGGCAGGCACCGAAGCGGCGCCCGGGACGGAGGACGCGCCTGCGCCCGGCGCGGCGGGCACAGAACCCGGCACTTGCGGAACCGAACGGTCGGACGGGAAGCTCTGCATCACGCCGGAGTCCACGGCCGGGCCGTTCGTGCCCTTGTGGCTGACGTAAGCCAGGCCAGCGGTGGACGCGAAGAAGACCACGGCGGCCCACTTGGTGGCGCGCGACAGGAAGTTGGCGGCGCCGGTGGCACCGAACAGGCTGCCGGACGAACCGCTACCGAAAGCGGAACCCATGTCGGCGCCCTTGCCCTGCTGCAGCAGGACCAGAACGATGATAGCCAGCGCCGAAAAGACTTGGACGGCCAGCAGAAGTTTAAGCATCAAGGGCATTACAGACTCCGGAACGGAAACTTAGATGGCGGCAATACGCAAAAATTCTTCAGCCACAAGCGACGCGCCGCCGACCAGGGCTCCGTCGATATCTGTCATGGCGAACAAACTGGCGGCGTTGGCAGCTTTGACGCTGCCGCCGTACAAAACCTGCACCTGCGCCGCGCCCAGCGCGCGCAAGGCGGCGCGAATGGCGGCGTGGACTTCTTGCGCCTGCTCGGGGCTGGCGGTGCGGCCAGTGCCGATGGCCCAGACGGGCTCGTAGGCCAGGACCATGCGGGACACGGCGTCTGCGCCCAGCGCCAGCACGGGCTTCAACTGGCGTTCGATGACGGCCAGGGTGTTGCCGGCTTCGCGGTCGGCCAGCGACTCGCCCACGCAGACCACGGGGGTCAGGCCGGCGGCCAGCGCGGCTTGCGCCTTGGCAGCCACGACTTCATCGGTTTCACCGTGCAGCACGCGGCGCTCGGAGTGGCCGGCCAGCGCCCAGCGGCAGCCGAATTCTTTCAGCATCGCACCGGACACTTCACCGGTGTAGGCACCCTTTTCGTGCGCGCTGACATCTTGCGCGCCCCAGGACACGCTGCTTCCGGTCAGGGCCGAACCGGCTTGCGCCAGGTAGGGAAACGGAACACAGATGCCGATGTCGCAGTGGCTCGCGGCATCCGCGGCGCGCAGCTCGGTCAGCAACGCGGCGTTCTCGGCCAGGTTGCCGTGCATCTTCCAGTTGCCCAGCACGAGGCGGGCGCGGTTTTCGACTGAAGTCATGGCGCAATTGTCAGAGAGGGTGAGTCCCGGGGGATGACGCGACCGCCCACGGGCCTGCCTGGAAAAAATTCCAGGCGAAACCCGAGATTGTATCCTGTTGCGCGGCGATACGCCGAACGCCGCGCGTTTCTTACATTGTCAGGATGATTTTGCCGATATTTTCGCCGCCTTCCATCATGGCGTGCGCCTTGGAGGCCTCGGCCAAGGGGAACGTCGCGTGCACGATCGGCTTGATGGCCCCATTTTCCAGCAAAGGCCAGGCGTGTTCGCGCAGGGCGCGCGCGATGGCGCCCTTGAAGTCGATCGAACGGGGACGCAGCGTGGACCCGGTGATGGTCAGGCGGCGGCGCATGACCTGAGAAGTATCCACATCCGCGCGCGCCCCGCCCAGCTGGGCGATGATGACGATACGGCCGTCGTCCGCCAGGCATTGCATGTCGCGGGCGATGTAGTCGCCGGCCACCATGTCCAGGATGACGTCCACGCCCCGCCCGCTGGTGGCGTCCATGACTTCCTTCACGAAGTCCTGCGTCTTGTAATTGATGCCCTTTTCGGCACCCAGCGCTTCGACCGCGCGGGCGCGGTCGTCGCTGCCGACCGTCGCGTAGACCTGATTGCCCATCGCGCGGGCCAGCTGGATCGCCGTGGTGCCGATGCCGCTTGCGCCACCGTGCACCAGCAGGATCTCGCCTTCGGACAGGCGGCCGCGGTCGAACACGTTGCTCCAGACGGTGAAATAGGTTTCCGGCAGGCCGGCCGCTTCGATGTCGGACAGCCCCTTGGGAATGGGCAGGCACTGGGCGACGGGCGCCACGCAGTATTCGGCGTAACCACCGCCCGCCACCAGCGCGCAGACCTTGTCGCCCACGGCAAAGCCGCTGCCGGCCACGTCGCCGCCCACGATTTCGCCGGCCACTTCCAGGCCCGGCAGGTCGGACGCGCCGCGCGGCGGGGCGTAGTTGCCCTTGCGCTGGAACACGTCGGGGCGGTTGATGCCCGCGGCGCTGACTTTGATCAAGACTTCACCCGCGCCGGCCTCGGGCGTGGGGCGTTCTACGGGGACCAGAACCTCGGGGCCGCCGGGGCGGGAGATTTCTACAGCGTGCATCGCGTGCCTCCTTTTGCAGCAAATGGATTATTATTGCGCCCTTTACGGCGTATCGCGATTGGGTTCGGGCAGAATGTTTGCCTGACGGCCGAATCGCACAGACCCCGGTCGAGCCAAGGCGGCGCACCCTGCGTGGCCCACGGCGACAACACCCCGGAAGCGTGGCAGAGTGGTCGATTGCACCGGTCTTGAAAACCGGCAACGGGTAACCGTTCGTGAGTTCGAATCTCACCGCTTCCGCCAATACAAACAAGCACTTAGCGCCACTCGGCGCAGGGCAGCGCAAAAAAGAAGTAGCCCTGTTACTGCCCTCGAGCACCGCTGAGATCGGTGGCCTTCAGTGCCAGACCAACGCATTTGGTGAGCACACAGCCGTGCCGCGAATCCGTAAGCGCTGCAACACGCTCTCCCCCTCGCACCTCCCGTGCAGGCCCAAGGCGCCGCAACATGCAGCTATGCATCCCGACTTCACCCTCACATTGATCGCAGCGCTCGCCGCCAATCAAACGGCCCCGACGTTCCGGCGCCTCACATGCATTGGCAGACGAACTTCAATCGACACTCCGATCTCGATGCTTGAAAACTATAAATTCACAACATTGGCGCGCAAATGAATTCACACATTGTTTTTGGCGAAAACAATCTCACCGCCATTAATAAAACGCGAAAATCTATTTTTGAGATTTCGGCAGTATTTATCGTTTCCTTTGTCGTCATGTTCCTGACAATGGATCGCACAGTCAATATATACGACGAAGGAATAATATTAACCGCAGCAATGCGAGTAGCTGCCGGAGACATCATTCACAGAGATTTCTATGCGAACTACGGACCCGCTGAATTTTATGTCGTCTCTTGGCTTCTGAAGGCTTTTGGTCACAGTATTCTCCCAGAAAGAATATTTGACCTATCCATGCGCGCCGGAATCGCGACGCTTATATATTCTTCGTTGGTGTATTACTGCGGTCGCTCGATGGCATTCGCGGCCACTTCCGTTTGTGTCATATGGCTATGCACGGTTGGCAATCATGGCTACCCGATCTACCCAGCACTATTACTGTCGCTTGGTAGCACCTTGATAATGACAAAGGTGTTCGCGCGCAACATTTCTATTTTATATCCTTTCGTCGCTGGCACGTTAACGGGCTTAGGTGCACTTTTTCGTTACGACATTGGGTTCTTCGCTTTTATAGCAAATACGCTGGCTGCCCTTCTGATTCTTGCCTCAACCAGAACACAAATAGAGCAAATATCCAAAGGCGCGCTGAAGAAAATCACGGCCTATGCGTTCGGCGCAGGACTGCCTGTTGCAGTGGTTCTCTTTTTCTACTTCAGCCAGAGCGCGCTGAACTCTTTTTTTCACGATGTGGTCGCTTTTCCAAGCCAATACTACGCTCGCACAAGGGGCCTGCCTTTCCCGTCCGTATCCAGCCTCTTTGATGGGCTTGGTTTTATTTTGCTTGCCATATACATTCCAATAATTATCGGAGGGATGGTGGCAATCGGATTTTTTGGGAAACAGGTCGCTGGCCTGGTGAGCACTGGGGATGGCGAAAGAGCCAAATCATTTTTCAATGAAAAATCTGTTTTGGCCATTTTCCTAACTTTTTTGGTCGCAATGTTTTATTTGAAGGGTATCGTTCGAGTAAGCATTGAACACATGCAGCTATCTCTACTTCCGTCAATCATGCTGCTTGCCGTCCTAGCTGGAATTATCAAGAAAAATAAAATACTCTTCGCTGCCGCGCTGTCCGTAGTAGCCTTATCGTGCCTCGCCACCGCACTACTTTCCGGATACAAGAAACTGGCCCACAACCACAACCTGGTGGCGAACGACCTCAAAGGTTTTATCAAGGCTTCCAAAGCATCCGGAAATGCACAACGCGCCAATAGCAGCGAAGCATCAATCGACCCCAAATCAATGGCGCCCTTCTACGTTGAGGGCGACCGCGCAAATGCCGTCCGATTCATACAGGAAAACACGGCGCCGGGGGAACGAATTTATGTCGGACTAACCACGCATGACAAGGTTTTCGTTAATGACGTTTCCGCGTATTTTATGGCCAATAGACTGCCAATAACAAAATGGCATCATTTCGATCCAGGCCTGCAATCAAGTGAAAAGATTCAATCCGAAATAATCGATGACTTGGAGAAAGCAAAACCGAATTACATTTGGCTTGAATCGACCTGGAACGGAGTGAATGAACCCAACGACAGCGCTCTTAGTAGCGGAATAAAGATGCTTGATGGATACATCCTTCAACATTACCTGCCGGCGCAGACCTTTGGCCAAATAGTGATACTCCGGAGAAGAGGATAGTTCGGGATACGCGTCACACCCACAAGGCGTTAGCCTCGCTGCCAGCATGGCACAAGCGTAGTATGTCTTTTGTTATTTTCGCTCCTAGCCTGGCGGCAGCAAGGCGCATGTCGCGGGCCGCCCCCCTTTATTTAGGAGGTTGCCATGTACAAGCACATACTCATCCCCATCGACGGATCCAGCCTGTCAGACGCAGGCCTGACCCAAGGGCTTGCGCTGGCCCGCGCACTGGGCGCCAGCGTGACCATCGTGACGGCCTACGCCACCTTTCACGCGCCGTCCATGGAGACCGTGCAACTGGAAGGCGTGCGCGCCGTGTACGAACATCAGGCCAGCGAATTAGCCCGGTCTTACCTGGCTGAAGCCGAGGCGAAGGCGAAGTCGGCGGGCGTGCCGTGCAACACCGAGATGCGCGAAAGCGATACCCCCTATCAAGTCATTATCGACATTGCGATGACTCAGGGTTGCGACCTGATCGCCATGTCCTCGCACGGGCGCAGCGGCATGGCGGCCCTGCTGCTGGGCAGCCAGACGCAGAAAGTGCTGGCACACTCGACGTTGCCGGTGCTGGTGTACCGTTGACGCGACTGGCCCGCTGGGCGTCGCTGGCGGGCGGCGACTTCACGCGCCAATACCTGTATTCCATCGTGCGCGGCCACGTCGAGGACATGGCGGGCGGAGCCACCGCGACACGCCTGGAAGACGGCCTGCGCAAGCGTGAAGCAGACAGGCCCAAGGCACCGGCTCCGGCCGGCGAACGGGCCCCGCCCCCGCTGCACAACGGCCGATCCGACGGCGGCGTCATCAATTTCTAGCCTTGAACGCGCCCGGCGCGGAAAGCGTCAGGGTTTTCGATAAACTGCCGCACTTCAGCCGCAGCGGGATCGCAACGCGGCAGCATCCAGAACAAGATATCAACCATGCAGTGCCCGAAATGCAATTGGCAGAACCCGGCATCCAACACGCGTTGCTTCAGTTGCCAGACGCCCTTGCCCGCCAAGCCGGCCGCCAAGCCAGCCGCGCCCCCCTCCAAGTCCCATTCCCCCCGTGCGCAACAGGCGCCGCTATTCCCCAGCATCTGGTCCAGATTGGGCGCCACCGCCATCGACGGCGCATTCATGGCGCTGGCGATCGTCGTGCTGATCGCCGCTGCCTCGTACACCTATGAAGGCATTACCGGGTCTCCCCACCCCGTCCTGCTGGCCGTTGGCGCAGGGCTGCTGGGCTGGCTGCTGCCCGCCTTCATGGACGCCTGGGGCAAGGGCTCGCCCGGCAAACGGCTGCTGAAGATGCGCGTGGTGAATCGCAAGGGTCAGGCGCCCGGCCTGCTGCGTTCGATCTGGCGGCATCAATTGAAGTACACGCTGAATGTCGTCATGCCCGGCATCTTCCACCACATCCAGCAGATGGTGTTCGGGGAGCGCGCGATGCACAATTCGCTGGCCGGCACCCATGTGGTGTCCAGCCTGGCGTCCCCCCACGCCATCGCCCCGGCGGTGGCTCAAGCGCGCGCGGTCACTAGCGCCGGAAAATTTTTCTTCATCGTCTTCGGCATGCTGACCTTGGTGGTGGGCGGCATGATCATCGGCCTTGCCGTCACGGACTCGAACAAGCCGGACAATCCGCTGCATGCCGAGATCACGCATCTGGACCGCGTGTCGGACCCCGTGCGCCGGCTGGCCGAAAACCATTACCAACGCACCCGCGCATTCGCCGCGACGCTGGCGGACCTGGGCGTGACGCAGGCTGCGCTGGAGGGCTCGGGTTTCAGCAAGCTGGACATGAACCCCGTCAATGGCGTGCTGCGCTTCACCATCGCCGGCACGCCCGGCGCCGATGGCGCGCCCAGCCTGGCGGGCAAGCACCTGGCCTACCTGCCCGAGATGCGCTCGGAAAAGAAAGGCGGCGGCATCGGCCGCTGGCAGTGCGGCAGCGACGACATCGCGTCGGACGATCGCCCCTACCGCTGCCGCCACGACACCACCGCCTTCGCGCGCTAGAACGCTTTGCTGAATTGGGAAACCCGCATGTCCACGTTGACTGAATCCATCCTTCGCGCCGATGACGGCAGCGACTTGCCGCAGATGCTGTCCCTGTGCGAACAAGGGCTGCGCGACCAACCGGGCGCGTCCGTCATGTGGGCGCTGCGCGCGCGCTATCACGCCAAGCGCCACGCCCATGCGGCACGCGACGCCGATCTGGCCCGCGCCCTGGCGCTGGACCCGCAATGCAGTGAGGCGCTGAGCGTCCAGGCCATTGCTCGCTACGATGCCGATGCCAAGCAGGAAGCGTGGTCGCTCGTGCGCGAAGCCCAGAAGCGCGCGCCCTCGCACTATGGGCTGCTGATGGCCGAAGCCTATCTGCTGATCAATGACCGGCGCCTGGAAGACGCCATCGCCGTCTGGACGCGCGCGGCGCAAATGCGGCCGTCTGCCGCCGCGCCCCATTGCTATATCGGCTCGAACCTGCACAACGCGGGGCGCTATCAAGACGCGCGCCCCCATCACGAGCGCGCGGTGGCGCTTGCGCCCAACAACGGCGGCTTCCTGTATGACGCGGGCAACAACTACCGCCGCTTGGGCGACCTGAAGAACGCCATCGCGATGTTCGACCGCGCACGCGCCATCCTGGGCGAGGAAAACGCCATCCAGCACAACCGGGCGTCGTGCCTGCAGGCGCTGGAGCGTCATGAAGACGCGGTGGAAGAGTGGACCAGCCTGTTGCGCCGCGAACCCGATTGGGATTGGCCGTTGGAAGGCAAGGCGCGGTCGCTGCACCGCCTGGGCCGCGCCCACGAGGCCGTGCCGCTGTGGCGGCATCTGGACGCGCTGTCGGATACCGGCTGGGAAGGCCGCAAGGAACAGGCCCGCGAATACGTGCGCAGCGGCGACCCTGAACTGGCGGAGCAAGCCTTGCAAGGGCTGGATCCGATGGACAGCGGCGACGCGCAATTGCTCTTCGTCGCCGGCAACGCGCAGCGCGACCAACGCAACTGGGAAGCGGCGCTTGCCTACTACCTGCGCGGCTATGCGCTTGCGCCCGACAACGATTTCCTGCCGGGCAACGCCGCCGACATGCTGACCCGCCTGGAACGCTACAGCGAAGCCCTGCCGCTGTCAGAAGTGGCGATTTCGCTGGACCCCGACTGGCTGAAATGGCGCCGGGTCCGCATCGACGCATTGACGAACCTGGGCCGTGGCGCCGAAGCGGTGGCCGATGCCGATCGCGCGCTCACGAAGTGGCCGGACAGCGGCCCCCTGCACGCCGAACGCATCAACGCGCTGATTGCCGCCAAGCAACAGGAAGAAGCGCTTGCCGCGTGCGACCGCCTGATCGGGCTGGATCCCGACTACCGCAGCTGGGCCCTGTTTTCGCGCGGAGAAATCTACGGCCACCTGAAACGCCATGCCGAATCGGCCATGGCCTTCCGCCAGGCAGCGGCCTCCTACCAGCAAAACGGCAAGGCCGAATACCAGGACCTGTCGCTGCGCCGCGCCCAGGCCGCGGATGACGCCGCGGCCGCGCCGCGCGGGTTCCTGGGCCGTTTATTCGGCCGGAAGTAGGCGCGCGGTTGCCCCGGCTTTCCGTAGACGCGACAATATCCCTGCCCCCAAGATGGTATAGTCACGCCCGCTGCCGGCCCTGCATGGGCCGCGCAACGCCCGAGTGGTGAAATTGGTAGACACAAGGGACTTAAACTAATTTGAGCCCTTTGGAGGAAACTCCAAAGGTGTAGCCCGTCAAATTCGGCGAACGCCCTGGACCTGTTCCGAGCCAACGCCGAGCCAAGCCCCGGCTGAAAAGCCGGGGAAGGTGTAGAGAGCAGACGGCGGGCACCTAAGGCCAGAAGGCTATGGTGAAGGCGTGCTCCAGACCACGAACGGCGCTTGCGCGCTGGCGGTGAAAGCCGAAGTGGTAAGAAAATCCCTCGGCCGCAAGGTCGTACCGGTTCGATTCCGGTCTCGGGCACCA